>JAICEP010000031.1 GCA_025924095.1 Sorangium sp. | reverse complement strand
GTCCGTCGCATGTCAATTCTCCTGGGTTGGGAGCGCGGGATCCGCGTGTGGTCTCCGCGGGTATTGCAATCGGACGACCAGCACCACCCCTTGAAGCATTTCCCAGGAAAAAAGTCTCTACGGTCGTGCTCGCCCCGCCGTTGCGTGTCGCCGAGTTCACGGCGCGCTGAGGCGACATGCCATACTGCGCGCATGTCAGGGCTGGTGAGAGGACATGCGGCCTGGTGATCATCGGCTCACAGTGTCGGCGATCTGCCCGGTTCCGTGACGCGCCACCACGCCCTTGCGGGCCCTGCCCGGCGTCGGTCGGCTGAGGAAGTCCCCGCCGACCGCCCAGAAGGCCCCGTTCCCGTCGGCCCAGACGGCGTGGAGGTCGGCATACGGCTCTTCGGTGAACTCGTCGATCCAGGCCCCGCCGACGAGGCGCTGCTTGAGGCCTCCGTAACCGACGATCGCCACCTCGCCCGGGCGGCCGCAGGCGACGCCGTTCACGTCGTTGGTGAGCTCTATCTCGAGCCGGCGCCACGCCTCGCCGTCCGAGCGGAGCACGTCTCTCCCGCCGACGGCGTACACCTCGTCACGGCTGCAGCCGGCGGCCGTGAACAAGGTGCCCTGCGCGATCGGCGGATCGGACTGCAATTGCCAGGTCGTGCCCGCGCGATGCCAGATCACGCCGAACTCGCCGACGGCATAGAGGTCGTCGGACGACGTGCCCCAGACCTTGTAGAGCGCGCGGCCGGGCTCCTCGGGCAGCGGCTCTCTCGACCATGCGCTGCCGTCCCAGTGAAGGACAATATCCTTCTCCCCCTCCGCTCCGCTGCCGGGCGTGCCGCCCACGGCCCAGGCATCGTCGGGAGCGAACGCAATTACGCCCCACAGCGTAGCGTCTGTGTCGGTGTCGTGCTCGGTGAAGGCCTCGCCGTCCCAGCGCACGGCGCGGCCGAGCTCGCCGACCATCCAGACGTCCTTCGGACCGGAGCCGGCCACCCACCAGAAGGTCTCCTCTCCGCCCGCCGGGAGCTCACGCCACGTCGACCCATCGTAATGCAGCGCGAGCGAGGCGAGCCCCGTGTTGCCGAGCGGCCCCCCCACGGCGAACACGTCGTCCGGCGCCGTCCCCCAGATCGACAGGACCGCCCGATCGAGGTCGCCCTCGTCGAGCAGCACGCGCCACGCCGGCGGTCCGTCATCCGGCGGCGGCGTCACAGGATTGTCGGGGCAGCCGGCGAGGGCGGCCGCCCCGAGCGCCATCGCGGCAACGGGATGCAAGCAGGTGCGCATTGGGTTGAAGACCAGGTTGGAGCGAGCTCGAGCGATCCTGTCGGTGCGCGCGCCGCGCGCGCCTGTCCGGGAGCTCAGTTGCAGACCACGTCGTCCTGCTTCGGATAGTAGTAGACGAAGATGTTGCAGTGCTCGTTCTTCTCGACGATCGGGCCGAACGTGTAGCAGCAATCGAGCTGCTCTTCGGAGGTCTCGTTCTTTGTCACGTCGTACTCGTCGAGGCCGCTGCACCCCACGGCGGGGTCCGGCGGCTGCCACTCGTAGGTGCAGCCGTACCAGACGCCGCCGCCCTTCGGGAGCTCCAGGTCGAGCTCCGGCGAGGTGAGCATCGGCGGGTCGTCCCACGAGCTCGAGGTGTAGAAGAGATCGGAGGCCGGCGGCGTGCCGATGGATGTGCCGTCCCACGAGTACATGTCGAACCGCGTGCCCCGGCTGTGGAAATGGCCGTTGGCGCCGATGATCTTCACGGGAGAGGGGCTGTTGATCTGGCACGAGCCCTCGAACGTGGGCCGCGGGTTCGACTGGCAGACACGGATGGACTGCTTTGTCGCGAAGACGGTGCCCATCTCGGCCGTCACCTGCTCCGTGGGCAGCGCCCAGAAGTTCACCCGGACGCGGCCGACGGCCTGGGGGGTCTTCTGCGACGTCGCGTTCACGTAGTGCGTTTGCAGCATGAGCCACTCGTCGGGCCCGAGGACGTTCGCGACGCCCTCGGGGAACTCCCAGTCGAGCTGCCCGTTCTGCTGCGAGTTCGCGAGGAGCGGCCAGTCGGCCCAGTTGGGGCTCTTGAAGCACTCCCCCACGCCGTCCTGGTTCTTCTGAAGGAGCCCGCCTTCCGGCCCCAGCCCCTTGATGGTCCGCACGCGGAAGATGTTCATGTGGTGCGAGCCGTCGCGCTGCGCGATCTGCACCCGGTGGAGGTTCACGGGCGCGTCCGGGTCCAGCCCGTTCGACGCGGCGAGGTCGCGGACCTTGAAGAAATAGCAGTCCTGCTGCTCGACCCCCGGCGGCACCTCGATGTCCTCCGTCTGCATCTGGAAGCCCTCGCCCGCCGGAGGCGGATCGAGCAGCGATTCGTCCACCGCCGGCCCCGGGACGGGGCTCGGGCGGTCGTCAATGCAAGCGACAGCACCCAGCACAAGCAGACCAAGCGTCAGCGGTCGAGCAACCATGAGTCCCTCCAGGCAATGGAGCAGCAATGATGGAGATATACACCGTTGGGCAATTTCAGGACCCTGGTGTCACGAGGCCAGCATGGATCCGTCGGGGGGCGGGCCGCTGTGGCCGAACAGGGGTAGAAGCTGCTAGGATGTGGGAGAGGTTCAACCATGGCGGCGCCCAAGAAATGCGGTCCACACACGGAGCTTGCCTCGAATGAGGCGACGCGCGTCACCCGGTGCGGGTGCGGTACCGTCCACGTGACACTCCTCGGCCCCGGCGTGACGTTTCGCATGCCGGCTGACGCGTTCCGCGGCGTCGCCTCCGGGGTCAAGACGGCGGCCGAGCGGCTTGACGACGACCCCCGTTTCGGCACGACCTCCATCAATTAACTTGCGCGCCTGCCGCGGAGCGGCCTACCAGTTGCTTCGCCGCCGAGCATCCCTCTCCTCGGAGGGCGGCGGGTCGAACAAGGGCGCCTGGCGTGTACGACGACGACGCGGAGCACTGGGTCGGCAAGACGTTCGCTGGAACGTGGTGGATCGAGCGCGTGCTCGGCACCGGCGGCATGGGGAGCGTGCTGCTCGGACGGGCGGCGGACGGCTCGCACGTCGCGCTGAAGGTGCTGCACCCGGAGCTCAACGCGATCGCGGAGGTGCGGAAGCGCTTCCTGCGCGAGGGCTTCATCGGGAACACGCTCGGCGGAGCGGACGCGGTGCCCGGCGTGGTGCGCGTGCTCGGCTCCGGCGAGACGCCGGAGGGGCTCGCGTACCTGACCATGGAGGCGCTCCAGGGCGAGACGCTCTTCGATCGGATGGCGCGCACCGGGACGATGCCGCCCGGCGAGGTGCTCGCGCTCGCGGACCAGGTCCTCGAGACGCTGGCGATCGCGCACGCGCGCGGCGTCGTGCACCGCGATCTCAAGCCCGAGAACATCCACCTCGGCAACGACGGCCGCGTCCGCATGCTCGATTTCGGTATCGCGCGCGTCGTCGACGGGCTCACCGGCCTGCCCGAGAAGACCGCGACAAAGACCGGCATGATCATGGGCACGGCGACGTACATGGCGCCGGAGCAGGCGACAGGCCTCATCCACGATATCGACGGGCGCACGGATCTCTTCGGGCTCGGGGCGACGATGTTCCGCCTGCTCTCGGGCCGGCAGGTGCACGGCGAGGTGACGGAGGCGATGGAGGTCATCGCTGCCGCCACCGAGCCGGCGCCGCCGCTCGCCTCGGTGGCGCCCGGCATCTCGCCCGCCGTCGCGGCCGTGGTCGATCGCTCGCTGGCGTTCATCAAGTTCCACCGTTACCCCAACGCCGAGACCATGCGCGCGGACGTCCGTACGGTGCTTGCCGGCGGGCCGCCCCCGTACGCGCAGGCCGTCCTCGAGGGGCGGATCCGCGCCGGCCAGCCGCTGTCGCAGCCGGCGCCGCCGCTGACGCCCCCACCCGGCGGCGGCGTGTCGCCGAGCGCCCGCCCGCAGCCGACCGTGGTGGAGCCCGCCGCGGTCCCCGCCCATTCGATGAGCCGGCCGGAGCGCACGCTCGACGACAGAGCGACGGTGCCCCGCAGCGCCGGCACGCCGCTCACGCAATGGTCGACGGGCAAGCTGCTCTTGCTCGTCGGCAGCGCCTCGCTCGTCACGGGCGTCATCGTCGCGGTGATCGTCGTCCTGCTGCTGCTGAGCTGCTGACGAGCCGCGAGGGCTCCGCCGCCGGCAGGCGCGGCGGTCACGTGGCAGGGAGGGTTCGGGGGCTGCAGGCGGGGCCGCGGGGGCCCCGCCGCGGTCAGGCGCGGTCGTCGAGCGGCGTGTAGTCGATGGCGTTCTCGCCCGTGTAGATCTGCCGCGGGCGGCCGATCTTGCCGCTCGGATCGTCGTTCATCTCCTTCCAGTGGGCAATCCAGCCGGGGAGGCGACCGAGCGCGAACATGACGGTGAACATGTTCGTGGGGAAGCCGAGCGCGCGGTAGATGATGCCGCTGTAGAAGTCGACGTTCGGGTAGAGCTTCCGCTCGGCGAAGTACGGGTCCCGCAGCGCGGTCTCCTCGAGCCGCTGCGCGATGTCGAGCAGCGGATCCTTGATGCCGAGCTTCGCCAGGATCTTGTCGGCGGCCGCCTTGATGAGGACGGCGCGCGGGTCGTAGTTCTTGTAGACGCGGTGGCCGAAGCCCATCAGGCGGAAGCTCGAGGTCTTGTCCTTCGCGAGCTTGATGAACTTCGAGACGTCGCCGCCGTCCGCGCGGATCGCCTCGAGCATCGTCACGACCTCCTGGTTCGCGCCGCCGTGGAGCGGGCCCCACAGCGCGCAGATGCCCGCGGCGACCGAGGCGAAGAGGTTCGCCTTCGAGCTGCCGACGAGGCGCACCGTCGACGTCGAGCAGTTCTGCTCGTGATCGGCGTGCAGGATGAGGAGCAGGTTCAGCACCCTCACGATGTCCTCGTCGATCTCGTACGGCTCCGCCGGGACCGAGAACATCATGTTGAGGAAGTTCGCGCAGTACGAGAGCGAGTTGTGCGGGTAGACGAACGGCTGGCCGATCGACTTCTTGAACGAGAACGCGGCGATCGTGCGCACCTTGGAGAGCAGCCTCGCGATCGTGATGTCGAGGTGCTCGGTGTTCTTCACGTCGATCGCTTCCGGGTAGTAGCTCGACAGGGAGAGCACCATCGCGGACAGGATCGCCATCGGGTGCGCCGTCGACGGGTAGCCGTCGAAGAAGCGCTTCATGTCCTCGTGGATGAGCGAGTGCCGGGTGAGCAGCGTCGAGAACCGGGACAGCTCGCTCTTGCTCGGCAGCTTGCCGTAAATCAGGAGGTACGAGGTCTCCACGAAGGTCGACTTCTCGCCGAGCTGCTCGATCGGGATGCCGCGGTAGCGGAGGACGCCCTTCTCCCCATCAAGGAACGTGATGGAGCTGGTGGTCGAGGCCGTATTGACGAAGGCCGGGTCGATGCAGACGTACCCGGTCTTCGAGCGAAGGGATGCGACATCGATCGCCTTCTCCCCTTCGGTGCCCGTGATCACAGGCAGCTCGATCGTTTGCTCCACACCGTTCTTATTCAGCGTAAACTTCGCGGTCTCCTGCACGCCTCCTCCTTCCGCCGCAGCGCGGCGTAAGCTATCACGAGCTGAGGGCAGATTTCTTCCTCAAGAAATGAGGTGATGCGTTTGAACGAGACGGTCGTGCGGGGGGAGCTGGTCCACCACCCGGAGGCGCCTGGGCTCGCGGCCGAGGTGCGGCGGGTCCACGGGCGTTACGCCGACGAGGTCATCGCTCGCCACCGGCTCTGCCCGTTCATGCGCGACGCCGCAACCGGATTCGGACGCTTTTACGTCCTGATCGATCGCGAGCCCGTCCTGGAGACGGCGCTGGCGGCCGTGCTGGAGGCCGAGTCCGCGGTCGTCCACCTGGTTTTCCCGTGCATCCACACTCCGTCGCCCCAGTTCGAGCGGTTCGCGTCGCGCCTGGGTGAACAGCTGCGGCGGCTGCGCACCCCCGCGCCGGTGCTGGCCGCGTTCCACCCCGAGATGGCGGGGGACGAGAGCAACTCGCACCGGCTCGTCGGCCTCCTCCGGCACGCGCCGGACCCGTTCGTGCAAATGATTCCAGAGGGGTTGAACCATTCGGGGACCGTCCTCGCCGGGGCGGGCGTCGAGCCTGTGGCCGACCCTGCCGAGGACAACTACCGGCGCCTTCAAGGGGCTGGGATCGCCGAGGTCAAGGCCAGGCTCGCCGAGATCATGGAGGATCGCGACGCGAGCTATGCGCCCTTCCTGGAGCGGCTCGGGTTGACCCGCCCCGGCCCGCGCTTCGACCCCCGTCTCGCTAGCGCTCCGGCGTCCGGCGCGCCGGCGGGCTCGGCCCGTCCGACCCGGCCCTCGCCTCGCGCTCGGCCATCAGCGGCATCAGATACGGGAAGCCGGCCGCCATCGTGTCGAGGTTGGGATCGATCTGGGCGGCCAGCCAGAAGAGGAGGACACAGGCGCGCTCGACGTAGAACCAGTCCTCGGGGTACTCGAACGAGCGCATCAGCTCCTGGAGCTCACCGCGCTCGAGCTCGGGATCGGCCAGCTTCTCCAGCTGCTCGGGGCGGGCGCGCATCAGCGCCGCCGGCGTGCGATCCCGGATCTTGAGCAGCTTCGCGAAATAGGCCTTCACGGTCCGCTCGAGCAGCGCGTCGTTGGCCCCGGGCGCGGCGAAGCCCATGCGCCGGAAGCCGCGAACGACCGCCGCGTCGTCCTGCGCGAAGATGCCCTTCAGGATGTCGAGCAGCCCGTCGATGAGCTCGTCCCGGGCCTCGCAGATCGCGCCGAAGTCGAGGACGACGAGGCGAAAGCCGCCGCCCTCCTCCGCGCTCCGCGCGGCGACGAGGAAGTTCCCCGGGTGCGGATCGGCGTGGAAGAAGCGATCCGCGAAGAGCATCTTGTAGAAGGCCTGCACGAGCCGGAGCGCCACGTCCGAGGGCGCCACGCCCGCGCTCCGCAGCGCGTCGAGGCGGGTGATCTTGATCCCCTCCATGAACGTCATCGTCAGCACGTCGCGCGTCGTGAGCTCGTGGATGACCTCCGGGAACGCGAGGCCCGCGTCCCCCTCGAAGTTCTCCGCCATCCGCTCCATGCACGCGGCCTCGTGCAGGTAGTCGGTCTCGCGGCGGAGCAGGTCGACGAGCGACTCGTGCACCCGCTCGATGCGCCCGACCGGGACGAACCGCTTGTAGACAAGGATGGCGAGGCGCAGGACGCGCAGATCGACGGCGATGATCCCGCGGATGCCCGGGTAGAGGAACTTCACCGCGACCTTGCGGCCGTCGCGGAGGCGCGCGACGTGGACCTGCCCCAGCGACGCGGCCGCGAGCGGCGCGCGCTCGATCGACGCGAACAGCTCGCTCGCCGTGCGACCGAAGCTCGCGCGCAGCGCGGCCTCGAGATCGCTGAAGGGGTGAGGCGGGACCTGGTCCTGGAGCTGCTCGAGCTCCTTGCCGTAGGCCCGAGGGAGGAAGCCGCCCATGATGGACAGCACCTGGCCGAGCTTGATGAAGACGCCCCGCAGCTTGAGCATGGCGCGCAGCAGGCGTCGGGCGTTGTTCTGATCGACGCGGGCGCGGCGGGCGGTGAGCCAGCCGGGCAGCTCGCGCGCGGCGCGGCCGCGCCCGAGGCGCATCGCGAACACCCGCCCGAGCCCCAGCTGGATCAGGTAGCTCGTCAGGATGACCGAGAATGTAAACAGCGCGCGGAGGAGTCGGACGGCGAGCGTCATGTGCGGCAGAGCAGCCGCACCATGCTACCGCAGGCGCCGCGCGGGGCCAGCCATGCTCGCTCCCCGGGGACGATTGGATCCCGGAGAGGGGGCCGCCGCGGGCCTTCGCCGCGTCCAGGAGCCCTCCAGCGAGCCGGATCGGCTCAGGACAGCGAGTCCTTGATCGCCTTGATGGGGCGAGCGCGGACCGACTTGCTGGCCGGCTTGGCCGCGAACGTCATCGGCTGCTTGGTGAACGGGTTGATCCCCTCGCGCGCCTTGGTGGCGGGCTTCTTGATGACGCGGAACTTCGCGAAGCCGGGCATCGTGAAGATGCCGTTCTTCTTGAGCTCCTTGTACGCGATGTCGGTCAGCGCCTCGAGGATCGCCTTGACCTGCTTGCGCGAGACCTCGTTCTCGTTGGCCTCCACGACCGCGTTGATCAGCGCGCTCTTGCTGAGCGACGTGCTCTTCTTCCCGTCGGTTTTCTTCGCCGCCATGTTCATTCCTCCTGAGGTTTGTGCCTCTTGCGCGCCAAAGGAAACACAACGGCCGCCGCAGATCCAGTGTCGAATCATCGATCGGAGCTACAAAAAAAGGGGTTTCATGCCCCGGGGGGCGCGTCGCTCCGGCGGAAGGACCGCCGGAAGGCCCTGACGCGGGTCGCCAAAACCCCAGGAAAACGGCCGAGATCGCCCCTTCTTCAGGCCTCATGCGCCCGCCGCGAGGGCGGCCCGACGCCGGGCGCTCGGGGTAGGAGATCACCCGATCCCCTTCCGTTGAAGGCGATCCCGGTCGCGCGCGCGCCCTCGTCGAGTCGAGCCTCCTCGGCCGACAGCCCTCCTCCACCCCGCCCCGCGCGCGCGATCGCGCCGCGCCGGCCCGCTGATACCGGGCCTGCCCGCGGCGCGTCAGGGGCCTAGCGGCGGCTCACCGCCGAGCCCGCGCCCCACTTCCGCTTGGTGGAGAGGCCGAGGATCGTCAGCGACTGCGGCGCCTGGGCGAACTCCATCACGTCGCCGAAGCCGACGTTCACCGCGTGGATCGGCCCGTCGAAGAAGAGCTTCGCGTCGTGCGTCTTGCTCCGCACGACGAGCGAGGATCCCGGCTGGATCAGCGCGTGGCGGAAGCGGTACGCCTCGCCGTGGGGGGTGTAGGGCTCGCGCACGACGAGCTGGAGGCACTTCGACGTGAGCGGCAGGACGCGCCCGCCCGCGGAGCGCTGCGCGGCCGTGGAGCCGGCCGCGGGGCCGATCCAGAAGCCGCTCGACTTCTGCTCCTCCTCCGCCTTGCCGAACCGGATCACGTAGCGCGACGTGGCCGCGGGGGAGATATGACAGAAGAGCGCGTCGTTCAGGACGCGCGCCGTGGCGAGCTTGTCGTTCACCGTGACCTGCATGCGGGCGAGCACGGCCCGGCGGAGCGAGCCCCGCAGCGCCTTCGCGATGGCGTCCGCCGCGTCGGCGCTCGTCGCGCCGCAGAAGAAGCCGACCGAGTGGCCCGGCGCGCTGTTGATGCCGAGGATCGGCACGTCGCCGACGTTGTGGGACGCGCTGAGGAGCGTCCCGTCGCCGCCGACCGTGATCACGAGGTCGAGCTCGCCCGCGTCGAAGGACTGCCCCGCGCCGGCGAGGACCTCGACGCGGACGCCGAGATCGTCGAGCGCCGCCTTGACCTCGCGCACCGTCTGCTCGTGCGCCTCGTGCGACGCCTTGAGGCGCGCGACGGCGGCGTCGCCGGCGTCGACGAGCCGCGTGATGCGCGGGTCCTTCCGCTCCTCGCGGTAAATCCTCCAGGCGGAGCGCTTCACGACGAGCGCGACGCGGGGCGGACGCCGCGACGCGGGCGCGGGGGGTCGTTCCGCCATCAGAGCTCCGCGAGGCGCCGGAGCGCCACCTCCGTCTTCGCGTCCTCGATCACGCCGCGCCGGGTGAGCTCGATCGCCTCGTCGAGCGGGACGGCCACGATGACGGCGGACCGCTCGAGCGGGGAGCCGTCCTCGAGGGGCGCACCCTGGCGCGCAGGATCGACCTCGACGTGAAAGTAGAAGTGCCGCTCGCCCACCATGCCCGGCGTCGGGAACGACGATGGACCGAGCGGCTGGAGCTCCGACGGGGGCACGTCGAAGCCCACCTCTTCGAGCAGCTCGCGCGCGGCCGAGCGCTTCAGGCCCCCGGGGCTCCGCTCGTCGAGCTCGACGAGCCCGGCGGGCAGCTCCCAGAGCGCGCCGAGCGTCGGCGCCTCCGGGAACGGGCACGCCGCGGGCGGCCGGGTCGCGGCCGGTGGCCGGAGCGCCGAGCGGAGATAGACATGACGGCGCCCGTCCGCGTCGCGGTAATGCGGGGCGATCACCACCGCATCGAGGCGCTCGCGATCGACGCTGTCGTAGGTGAACGGGTCGCTCAGCGAGCCGTCCGGGAACTCGACGCGGAACACCTGGCGTCGCACGTTGAGGAAACCAGGGCCGTCCAGCGAGGGGATCGTCCGGACCAGCCTGAGCGCGAGCTTCGGGAAGGGAGGTAGCCGCATGCGTCGAGGCGCAAAGCATAGCGCCAAACGACCGCCGATCGCGATGCGCCCGCGCCCCGATCGCGATGCGCGCCCGCCGCATGCGCCGACCTCACGCCGGGGCGCGCGCGGACCGCGGCGGCCCGGGGGAAGGTCCCCCGGCGAGCCCATGACGCATGGCGTGGCACGCAGGCGCCCGGAGGGCTTCAGCCGAGCATGCCCCGCGCCCTGGCGATCGCCTCGATCTCCGGGCGGCGCCGCTCGAGCTCCGGGACGTCCTTGACCGGGAGGAAGCGCGAGGCGAGCCCCTCGCGCGGCACGCGCAAGAACCGGGGCTCGAGCGCCGCCGTGACCTCGCCGAGGAGCCGCTCGAACTGGATGGCCCTCCGCTCCCCGATCTTCTTCTCGACCTCGACGTACGTCCACTCCATCGCGAGCGCGTCGAGCGCCGCGGCGCTGGCGATGAACGTGTTCGTGTTGAAGACCCGCACGACGTCCGGATCGAAGCCGCGGGGGAGGCGGAATTCCTCGGTGATGATGCGCTTTCCGTTCCACCGGACGGGTCCGCCGCCCCGGTCCGCGCCGACCTTGTCGACGACCTCGACCGTGAGCGGGTCGCCGTGGGCAAGGTGCCACCCGAGGAGGGCCGGATCGACGGTCGCGCCGAGGTTGTCGAGGTTGGCGATCCAGACCGTCTTGCCGCCGCGTTCGAGGAAGCGGGCGAGCAGGCCGCTCCGGCGGAGGGCGTCCGGCAGATCGCCGTGGCCGGTGGCGTAGACGCTCGGCTCGCCCTGCTCGTCGAGGAACAGCGAGCCCTCGGGCGTCAGGCGGAGCGAGACGTCCTGCTCGAAGGTGGCGCACCGCGCGCCGTCGAGCCGCGGGCCGAGGGCGTCGCGGATCGGCTGCTCGGTGGCCTCGCTCGTCATGAGCCAGAGCGGCACGTGGGCGCCGGGGCGGTTCGCCAGCCGCTCGAGGTGCGCGTTCTCGCCCAGCCGGAGGTCGAGGAACGTCCGGCCGGGGAGCGCCTCCACGAGCGCCTTGACCACGCCGCCCATCCGGGTCGCCATCCCGCCGGCGAGGACGCAGAGGGCCACCTCGCCCGCCGAGAGCGCAGCGAGCCCGCGTTCGCGCAGGCGCCCGTGCTCGGCCGTCCCCTCGGCCGGCGCCGCCGAGAGGTCGTCCGGGGCCGGCGGCTCGACGCGGCCGGGCAGCCGGTTGCGGGCGTCCCGCTCCACGCCGAGGGTCGCCGCCCACCGCACCAGGCGGGACCCGTCGAAGCCCCGGTCATGCAAGCGCTTCAGGAGAGGCGCAGGAAGAGAGGAGATCTGCTGTGCGAGGGACACCGATTTTCCAAAGCACGGCCAGAACGGCCCGGCAATACGGCACGCGGCCCCGCCAGCACGGACGCGGCCCCGGGCTCAGCGGAGCACGAGGACCCAGACGTCGTAGAGCGCGTGGGTCCAGACGGCCGGCGCGAAGCCGCGGAAGACGTAGATCCCCGTGAGCACGAGCCCGCACACCATGCGGAACACGAACGAGGGGAGATTCCAGGGATCGCCCATCGAGCCGACGTAGTGCCAGCCGGAGAAGACGGCGGCGGCCACGACCGCCCAGCCGACCAGCAGCACCGTCCCCTGGACCCCTCGGCCGAAGAGGAACTTGATCGCGAGCGCGCCCAGCCCGTAGAGACCTGCCCGGAAGGCGATCTCCTCGTAGAAGCCGGCGCCGAGCGACATCACGACCCCGGTGAAGATGTCGCTGGAAGCCACGGGCGGGCCGAGCCGGAGGGAACCGACCACGTACGAGCCGGCGAAGCGCATCAGGATGGCGTAGAGCGCGCCCTCGGTGGCGAGCAGCGCGAAGCGCCTCGTCTGGAGGGCGTGGCCACGGCCGAGGAGGGAGAGGACGAGGACGAACACGGCGCCGACGGCGACCGTGAGGCCCGCGTAGAGCGGGAGGCTGTGCTTGGCGAGCGCGCGGAGCTCGGCGGTGACCGGATCCGCCGCGTTGCGGATGGGGAGGAAGGCGACGCCGAGGTGGTAGAGGACGAAGATCGGCATCGTCAGCGCGAGGTCGGTCAGCGCATCGCTCTTCGCTGTGGGCTTGTCGCCGGACGGGGCCGCCCCCGGCCGGGCGAGCTCCGGCCCGGCGCCGAGCATCAGGACGGCCTCAGCCGATACACGATCACCAGCACCTCGGCGGACCACATGACGAGGTTCAGCACGAAGGGGGTGTCCCGGAGGATCTCCTGGGTGGGGCTCTCGGCCTTGCCGCTGCCGGCGACGAGCTGGAGGAACCGGATCACCCCGAAGAGCGGGTGGATCGTCGTCAGCCAGAGGTACGGGTTCTGGAAGAAGCGCTGCGTGTCGTGATCGAGCGTGTACGCGAGGTAGGTGGCGATGGTGGCGACGCCGGTCACGGCGAGCGCCGCCGTCAGGGCGCCGGGCGAGTAGGCGTCCAGCGCCGCGCGCTGCTTCGAGGCGTTGGCGGAAGCGAGCTCGTGGCGGCGCTTGCCGAAGCCGAGGAAGAGCGCGAGCAGGGCGGTGCAGGCGATCATGAAGCCGGAGAGCGGCGTCCTCGTCGCGAAGCCGCCGGCGAGCACGCGCAGCACGAAGAAGACCGCGATGCAGCCGACGTCGAGGTACGCGACCTTCTTGAGCCGGAACGAGTAGGCGACGTTGAGGACGTAGTAGCTGGCGGCGACGAGCGCGAAGAGCGGCGGGCCGAGCAAGCTGGCCCCGAGCGCGATGACCGCGAGGCCGACCGCCATCGCCTTGGCGACCGGGATCGGCACGCGCCCCGAGGCGATCGGCCGGAAACGCTTGACCGGGTGGACCCGGTCGGCCTCCGCGTCGACGATGTCGTTCAGGACGTAGACGGCGCCGGCGAGCAGGCAGAAGATCGCGAACGCCCCGATCGCGCTCGTGATGATCGAGGGGTGAGTCAGGTGCTTGGCGAACACCACCGGGGCGAGGACGAAGAGGTTCTTCACCCACTGGTGCGGGCGCATCGCCCGGATCATCCCGCGCACCCGCCAGAGCAGCGTCCCCTTCGGCGAGTCGGGCAGGAGGGGCGGCTGCGCGATCAGGCTGCCCGAAGGGGGCCCGCTCTCCGGCGGACGGGAGCTCGGCACCCCAGGACGAGAGCTCGGCACGCCGCTCCGCGGAGGCGACGAGGTGGGCCTGCCGGCGGGGACGGAGCTCATCGCGGCGGGTGAGGCGCCCTGCTCAGCCGGCGCCGGTTTGTCGAGCGCTCCGGCGTCCGGGCGAGCGTCGGCGCCCGGCGTCTCTTGAGCAGGGAGGGCCGGAGCACTGCGGCGAAAAAGGGGACCCGGGGCGGTCACGGCGGCCGGAGCATACCCGGGCGCACCGGTCCCGGCCATTCCGCAGCAGGCAAAAGAGCAGGAACGTGGACGCTCAGAACCGAGCGGCGGCGACAGGCCCTGCCCCCCGGCTCAGGCGACGACCCCGCAGCGAACGTGGCGCAGCGCACCGGGTCCCGCGGGCCGGCGGCGCGCGTCGGCGAATCCGAGTTCGCACCGGCCACGCCGGCTCGTGGAACGCCGTGGAACGCAAAATGCGCATCCGCGCAGGCTGGCCGTAACCTCGTGCTACCATCGCCCTTGATGACATCAGCGCTCTCGGTCGCGCGTGAAGCTTCGCCGATTCTTCTGAAGCTTCGCTCTGCCGTGGAGCAGGCCCTCGAAGGGAAGCCAGAGGCGGTCGAGCTGGCGCTCATCGCGCTGCTCGCCCGGGGCCATGTCCTCATCGAGGACGTGCCCGGCGTCGGCAAGACGACGCTGGCACGAGCGCTGGCGAAGGCCGTGGGGGGCGAGCTCCGTCGCGTTCAGTTCACCAGCGACCTCCTGCCGAGCGACGTCCTCGGGGTGAGCGTCTTCGATCAGCGGATCGGGCAGTTCGTCTTCCGCCAGGGGCCGATCTTCGCGAACGTCCTGCTCGCCGACGAGATCAACCGGGCGAGCCCGCGGACCCAGTCGGCGCTGCTCGAGGCGATGAACGAGGGTCAGGTGTCCATCGAGGGGACGGCGACGCCGCTGCCGGATCCGTTCTTCGTGCTCGCGACCCAGAACCCGCAGGATTTCGCCGGCACCTTTCCGCTGCCGGAGTCGCAGCTCGACCGGTTCATGGTGCGGATCCGGATCGGGTACCCGCCGCCGCAGGTGGAGATGCGGCTGCTCCTCCAGGGCGGCGAGCCCGATCGCGCGCGGAACGTGCCGCAGATCATCGATCCCGCCCAGCTCGTGGTGCTGCAGCGCGAGGTCGATCGCGTCGAGCTCGACTCGTCGCTCGCGACCTACCTGCAGGCGATCCTCGCGGCCACGCGATCGAGCCCGACCCTCTCGCTGGGCGCGTCGCCGCGCGCCGGCATGAACCTGGCCCGCGCGGCCCGGGGGCGCGCCGTCCTCTGCGGGCGCTCGTACTGTATTGCGGACGACATCCATGACCTCGCGGTCGCCGTACTGGCGCACCGGGTCCGGCTCTCGGCCCACGCGGAGGGCTACATGCCGACCCGCGACGAGTGCGAGGCGGCGGTGCGCGACCTCGTGGCTCGGGTGCCGGTCCCGCTCTGAGGGGGGACGATGGGCGCGGAAGACCGGGAGCGGGGATCTCTCAGCGGCAGCTCCCGCGGCGCCGACCGTGCCGACGCCGCGGTGCGGAGCGCCGTCCGGCCGAGCCGGCCGAGGCGCGACCGGCCCCCGCTCGAGCAACGCCCGCTGCGGCCCCAGCGCGGGCAGGATGCGTCGTCGTGGGCGAAGGTCCTGTTCGCCCTGCGGCCGCCCCGGAAGCTCAAGTTCACCCGGGAGGGGAAGTACTACCTCGGGATCACGCTGGGCGTCGGCTTCGCGGCGATCAACACGGGCAACAACCTCCTCTACCTGCTGCTCGGGATGCTGCTGTCGCTGATCGTCGTCTCCGGCGTGATGAGCGACCTGTCGCTCCGGCACCTCACCGTCACCCGGCGGCTCCCGGCCCGCGCGCAGGTGGGCCGGGCGCACCTCGTCGAGATCGAGGTCTACAACCACAAGAAGCGCGTGCCGTCGTACGCGATCGAGGTCGAGGACCTGCGCGCCGGTCAGCCGGCCGATAAGCGCTGCTTCTTCCTGAAGATCAGCCCGGCCAGCGCGCAGGTAGCCGCCTACCGGCGGACGCCGGCGAAGCGCGGCCGCGACCGGCACACCGGGTTCCGCATCGCGACCCGCTTTCCCTTCGGGCTGTTCGAGAAATCGCGCGAGGTCGAGGCCGAGGGGAATCTCATCATCTATCCCGCCGTCGATCCGGTGCGGCTCCCGGTCGAGGACGCGGGGCGGCGCGAGGGCGGCGCGAGCCTCAACGGGCGCGGGGGCGGCGACGAGACCTTCGGGCTGCGGCCGATGCGCGACGGGGACGATCCGCGCGATATCTACTGGAAGAAGAGCACGATGCGCGACCAGCTGGTGCTGCGCGAGCGGACCCGGGAGACGCGGCCCGACGTGCAGATCGTCGTCGACACGGTGCGACCGACCGGCGAAGGCGACGGGTTCGCGCAGGCGTTCGAGCGCAGGATCCGCGAGGCGGCCTCGCGCGCCGTCGCCCACATCAAGCGCGGCGACGCCGTGGTCGTCGCGACGACGCTGGGCGAGCGGGTGCGCGGTGACCGCAACCTCGGCTCCGACGGGATCCTCAGGTTCCTGGCGCTGCTCGACGCGGTGGACGAGGCGCGGGTGTCGGAGCTCAGCGCCGAGCGCGCCGCCCGGACGTCCCTGCGGCAGGCCTCCAGCCCGGGCCCCACCAGCGGCGAGCGCCGCACCGGCACGCCGAGGACCGCCCCATGAGGTTCGGATTGGTGCACCGGGTCATGACCGACGCGCTCGCAGCGCTCGGCGTCATCGCCCTCGTCGCGAGCGGGCAGTTCAACCGCTATGTGAGCTGGGCCATCCTCATCGGCCTCGCGCTCGCGCTCGTCGTGCGCGAGTCCTGGCAGCGGCACCCGGCGCTCCGCCACCTCGACACGGGCGTCCTCCTGGTCGTCATCGCCGTCCAGGTGGTCCGCATCGTGGCCACCGACGCGAGCGTGCTCGACGTGCTCGTGGAGTTCGCCGCGGCGCTGCAGATCATCCGGCTCGCGACGCGCAAGGGGGCGGCGCACGACCAGCAGGTCATCGTGCTCGCGCTCTTGCACCTCATCGCCGGGACCGTCCTCGGCGGCGGCCTCGGCTACGGGCTGTGCTTCATCGGCGTGCTCGTCGTCGCCCCCGGCGCGCTCGTGCTCAGCCACCTGCGGCGCGAGGTCGAGGGCAACTACCGGCAGGGGGCGCGCGACCGGACCGGGCTGCCCGTGGACGTGCCGCGCATCCTGCGCTCCAGGCGGGTCGTCGGGCGCTCGTTCCTGGCCGTCACCTGCCTGCTCTCGATCCCGATCTTCGTCTTCACCGCGCTCCTGTTCGTCATCTTCCCGCGCGTCGGCCTCTCGCTGCTCCTGCTGAACCGCGGCCACACGGGGCGGATGATCGGCTTCTCGGGCAAGGTCGACCTGGGCGCGGTCGGCGTGCTGCGCAGCGATCCCAAGCTGGCCATGCGGGTCGAGATCCCCGAGCTCCCGGAGCCGCCGCCGCCGCGCCTCACCATGCACCTGCGCGGCACCGCGCTCGACGCGTACGACGGCCGCACCTGGACCCAGAGCGAGACGTTCAAGCGCCCGACCGAGAGCGACGGGGGGCTCGTGCCGCTCGAGCGGTACCCGGACCCGGCGGTCGATCCGGTGATGCGCATCGATCTGGAGCCGATCGATCCGCCCGTGATCTTCCTCCCGCCGAACGCGACGGGGCTCCGGTTCAAGAACCGCGGGCAGCTCGGGGTCGACGCGGGCGCGCTGGCCCACCGCGGGCCCGAGGGCGAGTTCAGGTACCAGCCCCTGGACGACCGTGGGCTCGTCTACGACGTCTTTCTGTCGCGGAAGCGGTCGCCGACGTTCCAGCGCCTCCCGGGGGGCGAGCGACGGCGCTACCTGGAGCTCCCCAGGGACCTGCCGCCGCGCGTCGTCGCGCTCGCCCAGCAGTGGACGCAGGGCTTGGAGCGCCCGGCCGACCAGGCGCGGGCGATCCAGGAGCGCCTGCGCACGGAGTACCGGTACGATCTCGCGTCGCCCTCAGGGGCGGACCCGCATCCGCTCGATCACTTCCTGTTCGAGTCGAAGCGCGGGCACTGCGAGTTCTACTCGACGGCGATGGCGATCCTGCTGCGCGCGGTGGATGTGCCGACGCGCAACGTGACCGGCTTCGTCGGCGGCACCTACAACCGCTTCGGGCGGTTCTATGCGGTGCGCCAGGGCGACGCGCACTCGTGGGTCGAGGTGTACCTCGACGGCGAGGGGTGGCAGACGTTCGACCCGACGCCGCCGGCCGACTCGGCGCCGAAGAGCGAGCTGGTCGGGGTCTGGGCGTACCTCCGCGACTTCATCGAGGCGACGAGCCAGCGCTGGGACAGGCACATCGTCGGCTACGACCTGAACCAGCAGGTGAGCCTGCTCCAGACGCTCACGTCGCGCTACCGGAGGTCCAGCTCGAGCGGCGACATCGCGCTGTCGCGCCCGCGGCTCCTCGCCGTCGCCGCCGTCGCGCTCGCGCTGGGCGGCGGCCTGCTCTACTGGCGCTTCCGCCGCGGGCGCCGCGGGCGCGAGGAGTCGCGCGGGGACGGGGGGCGGACCCCGAGCGCGATCCTGGCGATCGCGCTCTACGAGAGCCTGGAGGCCGCCATGCTCGCGCAGGGCGTGCCGCGCCCGCCCAGCATGCCGCCGCTGCGCCACGCCGAGGCGCTGGAGCTCACGGACCACCCGCTGGCGCGCGAGATCCTGCTGCTCACGCAGGTCTACCTGCGCGCCCGCTTCGGCGGGGCGAAGCTCACCGAGGACGACAGCCGCGACTTCGAGCGCCGGGTCAAGGCGCTGCGCCTGGCCGATCGCCGCGCGCTCTCGGCGAGCGACCTCGGGCTCCACGCGTCGCCCTGATCGCGGCCGGGACGCCCGATCTCAGCGGCGCCGCACGGGGCGCTTCGCGATGAACGCCTGGCGGATGCCGGTGACGGCGCGGCGGCTCGGACCGCCGGAGACGAACGGGTCCCCGGGGGCGAGCTCGCCCAGCCGATCCATGAACGACTGCGCCACGACGCGCTCGCCCAGCAGGCTGACGACGTTCGACTGGCCCCGCATCGTGGACGCGAGGACGGCCGCCGTCGACGTGTCCGGCACCGCGGCGACCGAGAGCGACTCCAGCACCCGCCGGATCGGCACGATCGACTGCGCGGTCGCCAGCTTGCGATCCGAGGCGCCGAGCGGCTGCGGGGCGTACTCGAGCCAGATCCCGGCGACGTTCAGGTGGCCGAGGAGCTTCTTCGACCAGCTTGGATCGAGCTCCACGTAGAGGGGCCGGACGTCGGCCAGCGTCGAGAGGGCGAACTCGCTGGGCTCGCCCGCGAGCGCGAAGTCGCGCAGGAGCGGCGCGAGCTTGCGCTCGTCGGCGAGCAGGCTCGCCGCGACCTGGCCGCGATCGAGCAGCGGGATCGGGACCACGACGACGTCCGGCCGCTCGCCGCGCGTGATCCGCGCCGCCCAGACCCGCCACGCGATCGCCGGCGATCGCACGAGGATCGCGGAGCTGGGATCGAGGCTCCCGTACGCCTCGTCGGTCCAGACCTCGGCGGCCGTCTGCTCGCTCCGGTCGGCGGCGAAGCCGGCCTCCTCGCTCGTCAGCGCGACGAGCGTCAGCTGGAAGACGACGAGCAGCACGGCGCCGCTCCGCGAGAACGGCACGCGCGTGTCGAGCAGCGCCCGGACCGCCGCGTGCGCGCCGAGCGCCGAGCCGACGGCGATCGCCGCGACCGCGAGCGAGCGCAGCGGGGTGAGCGGATCCGCGGAGAGCACGCCGGCCGCGCGCGCGGGCAGGAGCGTGTCGAGCGCGAGCAGCACGAGGAACGGCGCGACGAGCCACCGCGCGCGCGGGCGCAAGAGCGAGAGCGCGAGCCCGGCCGCGGCGATGAGCAGGGAGACGACGCCGATCTCGCGGCTCCACGCGGCGAGCGCCGTGGTGCGCGCGCTCGCGACGTCGAGGGCAGCGAGGCTCCCGGTCGTGAGCGCGCGGCCGATGTCGGTCCAGGCGCGCGGCGCGAGCGGCCGGAGCACGAGCGGCGCGAGCAGGAGCGCGGCCGTGAGCACCCCCGCGCCGGCGGCGGCGCCCAGCATGCGCCGCGGCGGGCCGCCGGCGGCCTGTGCCATGGCGGAGGGACCGCCGAGGCCACGGCGGGCGAGGAACATCGCATACGACGCCGCCAGCGCGGCGAGGCCCGCGGGCGGGCTCTCGGCGAACGTGGCCCCGAGGAGCGCGCCGAGCCCGATCCACGCGCGCCCCGCGTGCCGCGCCTGCTCGGCGCAGATCGACGCGAGCGCGATCGTCACGAGCGCGCAGCAGGTGGCGAGCATGGCGCCGCCGCCGACCGTCGCCTCCCGCTGCCAGGTGGGCGACAGCGCCGCCGTGAGGACGGCGATCGCCGACAGCGCGGAGGCGAGCCGCGGGCTCACGGCGCCGCCGGGCGCGCCCGGCGCCGATCGCGCCGCGGCGGGGGCCGCGTCGGCCGCGCCGCCGCGGAGCTTGCGGAGGAGCGAGAGACCCGGGAGGGGCGCTGGCTGCGCGGACTCCAGGAGGAG
>JAICEP010000030.1 GCA_025924095.1 Sorangium sp. | reverse complement strand
GCCGGCTGCGCCGGGCGCGGCCGCATGGGGGGTGACCGCGGCAGCCGGCGCTCGGGCGGCCGCCACCGCTGCGGCGGCCGCGCGGGCCTGCGGCGCCGCGCCCGCCGCCGGCGCCTCCGAGACGGCCGCCGGCGCGTCGATGGGCGCATCGGGCTGAGCCGCCTCGCCCGGCGAAGGGGCCGCCTCGCCCGCGACGCCGAGCAACGCAGCGGCCGCTGGAACGCGCGCCGCGATCTCGCGCCCCTTGCCCACGACGACCACGCCCGCGAGCGCCATCACGGCGGCCACCGCCGCGAACCCGAGCGCGCGGCGGCGAGCGCGCGCGCGCCCGGGCGTGCCCAGCGCCCTCAAGATGGCCTGACGCATCTCGGTGGCGCTCTGGAAGCGGACGCTCGGATGGCGCGCCAGCGCGCGCATCACCAGCTCGTCGACGAAGGGCGGGATCTGCCGGGCCGGCGCGCGCTCGCGGAGGCGCTCGGGGCTGCCCTTGACCTTCGCGTCGAGCAGCGCGACGAGGCTCGGCTCGACGAACGGCAGGCGCCCCGTGAGCATCTCGTAGAGGACGCACCCGAGCGCGTAGAGATCCGCGCGCCCGTCGATGCGCCCCGACGCGGCCTGCTCGGGGGCCATGTACTCGGGCGTCCCCACGATCGCGACCGCGGCCCGCGCCGGCCCCTCGCCCGCGCCCGTCGCGTCCGCGACGCCGTCGACCTCGCCGCGGTCCTCCGAGAGGCACTTCGCGAGCCCGAAATCGAGCAGCTTCAGGCCGGCCTCCGCGATGGAGGGCGCCCCCTCGGCGCCGCTCGGGCGCGTCAGGAACAGGTTCTCGGGCTTGATGTCCCGGTGCACGAGGCCCTCGGCGTGCGTGAGCTCGAGCGCGCTCAGCACCTTGACCGCCATCGCGAGCGCGTCCCTCCAGTCGATCGCGGCCCCGCGGGCAAGCACGGCGTCGAGCGTCGCGCCCTCGAGCAGGTCCATGCCGCAGAACAGGCGGCCATCCGCCGCCATGCCGAAGTCGTGCACCTTCACGAGGTGCTCGTGGGACAGGCGCGAGAGGACGCGCGCCTCGCGGCGGAAGCGGTTCGCGACCACGTCCGTCGCGGAGTGCTCGGCGGAGACGACCTTGAGCGCCACGCGGCGCCCGAGGTCGACGTGCTCCGCCTCGTAGACGGTGCTGCTCGCGCCGGCGCCGATCTCGCGCAGCAGCCGGTAGCGCGTGCCCGGCAGCATGCCCTCGTCGCCGCGCTCGGCCGAGGCCATCGCCTCGGCGCGAGGGCTCACCGGCGTCACGGCCGTCGCGCGGTGCGCCTTGGCGGCGGTGACGAGGGTCGCGAACTCTCCGCGCGAGCGCCCCGGCTCGCCCGGGAAGAGCCGCTGCATCAGGTGCGCCGCCCGCGCGCGCACGCCGCGCTCGCCGCCCGGCAGCGCGACCGCCGCGCCGAGGAGGGCGGCGAGGTCGCGCGCGGCGGCGCGGCTCGACGGGTACCGCGCCTCCCTGTCGAAGGCCGTGAGCCGCGCGATCGCGGCGTCGAGCGCCGGCGTCGCCCCGAGCGAGAGGGCGATCGGCGGCGGGTCGTTCTGGTTGCGCGCGACCGCGGCCATGTGCGTCTGCGCGTCGCCCTGGAGGAAGCGGCGCCCCGCGCACAGCTCCCAGAGCATGATCCCGAGCGCGTAGAGGTCGACCCGCGCGTCGCCCGGGTCGCCGTTGGCGACCTCCGGCGCGACGTAGCCCGGCTTCGCGAAGACGACGCCCGCGACCGTGTGGCAGCGCCGGTTCTGCCCGCGCGCGGTGCCGAAGTCGATGATCTTCACGTCGCCGGAGAAGCCGAGCATCACGTTCTGGGGCGACAGATCGCGGTGCACGATGCCGAGCGCGTCGCCCGACGGGTCCTTGCGCTCGTGCACGTGGGCGAGCGCCTCGGCGATCATCGTCGCGATCGCGACCGCCTCCGCCCAGTCGAAGCGGTGCCCGAGCTGCACCGCGCGCGCCCGGACCTCGCCGAGGCTCCGGCCCTCGACGTGCTCGACCACCGCGTACGGCTCCCCCGTCGCCGGGTCGACGTCCGCCTCGATGACCTGCGCGACGCCGGAATGCTGGAGCTGCGCCTGCACCCGCGCCTCGTCCAGGAAGCGGGCGATGTAGCTCGGGTCGGATGCGTGCTCGCGGCGGATGATCTTCACGACGACGGCGCGCTCCGCCCCCTCGAGGCCGGTCGTGGAGGCGAGGAACACCTCGCCCATGCCCCCCCGAGCGATGCGCCGCAGGAGCACGTAGCGTCCGAGCGGTCGGGGAACATCGTCCGCAGCGAAGCCGCTCTTGTTGGGCTCATGCGAGGGCGGAAGAACCGGGCGAGGCACGGTCGCGGAGGAGTTCGCCATGAACCGAACCTACCGGATGTAGGACAAGGTGGGCCAACTTCGGGTGGTTCGCTCGACCGCGCCTAAACGGGCCGTGTTTCGCGGGGCTCCCGCCGTGCCGCGCCGTTTCGACACAGGGGCTCTCCAGATTATCCACAGGGTTATCCCCACCCTGTCGACAAGTCGCGCGCTCCGGGCGGCCGCCCTGAGCGGCGCCGGAATCCGTCCAGGAAGTCCAGAAAAACGCTGCAATCACCCGAGGTCCCGGCCATTGCTCTCCCCGCTGGCCTCGGCTACTCCTTGGCAGGGATGTCGCGACACGCCGTCCAGCGCCTGATGACCTTGCTGACGTTCGCGTTGGCGCTGGTCCTCCCGCTGCGCGCGGGTGCTGCGATCGTTCCGGTCTGCGAGGACGACCGGATGACGATCGTCGCTCCGCCGGACGAGCCATCGTGCACCGTCCTGACGAGCGTCGACGACGCGACGGGCGCGACGAGGGCTGCGCCCATCTGCGATCCCCGCGGCGCTTCGTCGGTCGCCCCGCCCCGCACCCTCCCCATCACCGATGCGCGGATCGACGCGGTCCCTGGATGCGAGGGGGGCGATCTCTGGCCGAGGGTCGGACCGAGCTCGCGCCATCCCGGCCCTGTGAGCGAGCTCTCCAGCCCGCCGCAGCAGGCGCTGCTCGTTCCGGAGCTCGTCCTCCCTGCCGTGGGCACGGCCGTGGCGCTCTTCTCGTTCCTCGCGGTCCCCGGGGGGCCGCGCTCCGGCGTGGAGCAGGGCATCTACCACCCGCCTCGATGAGGCGAGCTCGCTGGCAGGCCGTGCACGATCGCGCCGCGTGGTCTCTCGGAGCCCGCTGCTGGCGGTTCGTGGCCGGCCCTGCCGCGAGATCCGGAGCGTTTGCCGTTCTGATCCGAGCCCGCTAGGCGGCTCGTCCGGCCCCACGTCGCGCAGGCTCGCCCTCTCCAGGGCGACGCGCCCTCGCGACGGAGGCCGGGCGCAGACGCCGGCGTGGCGGGTCCAGAGCGGTCCCGGCGCTCCGCCGGGGGCTGCGGCCGCACCGCGCGGCGGCGGCTCCTTCGGCCCAGGGTGGCTCGCCGCCCTGGGAGCGCACGATTGGCGATCTTGTCGCGGGCACGCCACCTGGTGTCGCGCCCGCGTTGAAGGAGGGGCCCGCCTGGCGGAGCCCCACCACCGTTGAGAGAGGAAATATCATGAACAAGGGAACAGCCATCGTCGGCTTTCTTCTCTGCTTCATCGCAGGGATGGGGCTGATGTGGAGTATCGATCGGAGCGCCGGCTCGCGCGGGCATGAGATCTCGGCGGCCGTCGACGACGGTCAGCCGTGGACCGACGAGGACGCGGCGGTGCCGGTGTCGTCGAAGGACCCGATGTGGGGCGCGCGGACGGCGCCGGTGACGATGGTCGTCTTCAGCGACTTCGAGTGTCCGTTCTGCACCCGGGTCGAGACCACGATCAACCAGCTCAAGGACAAGTACGGTCCCGAGAAGCTGCGCGTCATCTGGAAGAACAACCCGCTCCCCTTCCACAAGAACGCGCGCCCGGCGGCGCTCGCGGCCGAGACCGTGTTCCGCCTCGGCGGCTCGAAGGCCTTCTGGAAGTTCCACGAGCTCGCCTTCCAGAACCAGAAGAGCCTCACGCCCGAGAACTTCGAGAAGTGGGCGGTCGAGTCCGGCGTCGACAAGGCGAAGTTCAAGGCGGCGTTCGATCGGCAGGAGTACATGGCCAAGATCGACGCCGACATGGCGGTCGGCAAGTCCTCCGGCGTCACCGGCACGCCCGCCTCGATCATCAACGGCGTGTTCCTGAGCGGCGCTCAGCCGATCGACAAGTTCACCGCCGTGATCGAGGAGCAGCTCAAGGCCGCGCAGGCGGCGGTCGCCGCGGGGACGAAGCCCGACAAGGTGTACGCCAAGCTCGCCGGGGAGAACAAGGCGAAGGCGCCGCCCCAGAAGGACCGCGAGCGCCCGCAGGAGGACGACAAGACGGTCTGGAAGGTGCCCGTCGGCGACTCGCCCGCGAAGGGACCGGCCACCGCGCTGGTCACCATCGTCGAGTGGTCCGACTTCCAGTGCCCCTTCTGCACCAAGGTCGTCCCGACCATGGAGGAGCTCCTCAAGACCTACGGGGACAAGGTCCGGTTCGTCTGGAAGAACAACCCGCTCCCGTTCCACCAGCGCGCCGAACCCGCGGCCGAGCTCGCCATGGAGGCCCGCGCTCAGAAGGGCGAGAAGGGCTTCTGGGACACGTACGACCTGCTCTGGAAGAACCAGCAGAAGCTGAGCGACGACGACCTGGTCGGCTACGCCAAGGAGCTCGGGCTCGACGCCGAGAAGGTGAAGGTCGCGATCGCCACCAAGAAGCACGGCGCGTCGATCGCCGCCGATCAGGAGCTCGCGGACGACCTGCAGGCGTCCGGGACCCCGCACTTCTTCATCAACGGCCGCCGGCTCGTCGGCGCGCAGCCGATCGACAAGTTCAAGACGATCGTCGACGAGGAGATCAAGAAGGCCGAGGGGATGCTCGCCAAGGGCGTCGCCGCCAAGGACCTCTACGCCGAGATCATCAAGGACGGCAAGGAGCCGCCGCCGCCCGAGCGCAAGGAAGTCGCCGCGCCGGCGCCGAACAGCCCGTGGAAGGGCGGCGAGCGGGCCAAGGTCGTCATGCAGGTCTTCTCGGACTTCGAGTGCCCGTTCTGCAAGCGCGTCGAGGATACGGTCTCGCAGGTCTCGAAGACCTACGGCGACAAGCTGAAGATCGTGTGGCGCCACCGGCCGCTGCCGATGCACAAGAACGCGCCGCTCGCGTCCGAGGCCTCGCAGGAGGCCTACGCGCAGAAGGGCAACGCCGGGTTCTGGGCGTACCACGAGGTGCTCTTCAAGAACCAGGGGCAGCCGGACGCCTTCTCGCGCGCCTCGCTCGAGAAGTACGCCGAGGAGCTGGGCCTCGACATGACGAAGTTCAAGAAGGCGCTCGACACGAACACCCACAAGGCGTTCGTGGACGCCGAGAACTCCGTGGCGGACAAGGCGGGCATCAGCGGGACGCCGGCCTTCGTCGTGAACGGCTACTTCCTCAGCGGCGCGCAGCCGTTCTCGAAGTTCAAGAAGCTCATCGACAAGGCCATGAAGGAGGCCGGCGAGACCGTGCCTGCCGCCGTGAGGGTGGACGCCCCCAGGAGGCCGGCCCCCGCCGCGCAGCCTGCCGCCGCTCCCGCCGCCCCCGCCGCCCCCAAGTGAACCGCCGCTGCGCGGTCTGATCTCTCGCCTGCCACAGCCAATCCACCCGAAGGGCGGCTCCCGGTGACCGGATGAGCCGCCCACCCCCCTGCCCCGCGCGGGCTCGGTGGGCATCCTCATCGCTCTCGCTTCTGTGAGGGCGGCCCCGCGCCCCCGTCCCACGCGCAACAGCGTCGCGCGCCGCTGCGCGCAGCTCGTCGCGCTCGGCGCGGCTACGTCAGCCCGTGGTGCGGAACCGCGAGCGCCCCTCCGAGGTCCACCACGCGCGGTAGCGCTCCTGGGCGGCCTCCCGCTCCTGGCGCGGCAGGTCCTCGTAGTAGCCGAAGTACTCCCGGGTGATGCCCTTCAGCTCGTCGATGGCCGCGCGGCGGAGGGCGGGCTTCTCGTGCGTGAGCGCGTCGATGATCCACTCGATGCGATGGCGCTCGCCGTTCCTCGACCACCACGACATCCACCTGCGCGCGTCGCGGCCGTGATCTTCTCGCGTGATGACGAGCAGCGCCCGGGCCGACGCCTCGACGATCACCTCGTGCGGATCGGAGAGGGCGCTGACGAGCGCCGGCACGCTGGATCCGGAGCGGATCTCGCCCATGGTCTCGATGGCGGTCAGCCGCCGCACCGGCGACTCCTCGCGGTCGCGCGCGATGTGATCGAGCCCTTGCAGGATCGGGCCGCCCGCGGGCGGCGCCGTGATCAACAAAGCGGCCGAACGGACGGCGATCCGCCGGACGGCGATGCTGTCGTCGAAGAGCCGCGGGAGCAGCGCGTTGGCAGCTTCCGGATACGGCAGCTCGCCGAGCACGTGCGTGGCCCAGAAGCGCACCTCGGGGTCGGGCGAGGAGCTCCGCACGGTCATGAAGGGAAGCGCCGGGCGCCGGATCGCGACGATGAGCTCGAGCAGCGTCCCGCACTGGGAGGCGGGGGGCGCCGCGGCGACGCTCGCGACGCCATCCGGGCCAGCGATCTGCTCACGGAAACGCTGGCGATCGACCCGGAGCGGACCGGGAAAACGCGCGGCGACGATCGAGATCGCCGTCTCGCCGTTGCGCACGAGCTCAGCAAACGCCCTCGATCCCGCCTCGCCGCCCGCGAGGACGTGCTGCACGAGCGAGCTGTACTCCGCGCGCAGCTCGCCGGCCGGAGAGGGCGAGGCCGCGGCGCGTCGCTCGGACGGGGGCCTCGGATACGCTGCGGCGGCCTCGAGGGCGACGGGCGTGCGGCGACGCCAGTGGGGGCGCGCGGCGTCCGACGACGGCGCCGGCCCGGCGTCCCGGTGCTCTTCGGCGCCGGGCGTGATCGAGCTGTCGAGCATCCACGGCGGACGTGAGTACCGCTTCGTCCGCGCCTCCTCAGGCTCGCCGAGATCGAAGTCCTCGGACCGCGAGGGGGCCGGCGCCGCGGGGATCTCCAGGTCGGGGATCTCGTCGATGGCGCGCGGCGCCGACGACGCCGTGATGACCGGCGAAGACGGCGCCCTGACCGCCTGCAGGAGCGGCTCGGTGATCGCTGGCATCATCGGCGCCGTGACGGCCGTGCCCGACACGACGTCCACGCCCGCCTCGCGGCCGCGCCTGAGCTGCGGCTCGGCGCCGGGGATCGGCGCGTGCGGCATCGGGGCCGGCGGGATGGTCGAGCTGAACGCCATCGCGTGCGCGACGCCTTCGTTCGGCCGCACGGACTCGGCCTCCACGCCGGTGCCGCGGAGCCCGAACGCCCGCGCGACGGCGTCGATCCCGGATCCGCCGTCCTCCGTGGACCAGCCGCTCTGGTGCCGCGGGCCTTGCGGCTCGCCATCCTCGCGGTCGGCATGCGCTGCCTCTCCCGCGCCGAGATCTGCATGCGCTGCGGGCGGCGTGGATCCAGCGTCGGTCGCGGGCGACCCGTGCGACGCCGCGCGCACCGTGCTGCTCAGCTCCAGCAGCGCGGCGCGGGTGCGCAGAGAGAGCGGGCCATCCTTGGCGAGCTCGTCGCCGTGCTCGTCCAGCGGCGCGGCGACCTCGGCCGGCGGTGCGGACGCCCTCTGCGGAGCGGCGGCCTCGGGCGGCGGCGCGGACGCCCTTTGCGCCGGCGCGGCGGCCTCGGGCGGCGGCGCGGACGCCCTTTGCGGCGCGGCGGGCTCCTGGGCTCCGCCGCTCCGGTTCAGCTTCTTTCGCAGGATGAGCCGCTCCAGCACCGCTGCTGCGAGCCCGGCGAGCGCGATGAGGTCGCCGATGCTGGAGAGCTCGACCGACGCGGCGCCGTCGTCACCGTAGACGAGCGCGACGACGCGACCGCGCACGACGATCGGGACGACCGCCACCGCGGCCGCGTGAACCTTCCTGCCGAGCTCGCGCTGGAGCTCCGCGTCAGGGGCGCTGCCAGCGAGCGCGCTGATGAGCGGCGCTCGGAGCGCGCGCGCTCTGGCGATGGCGGTCGGACGCTCGAACGGCACGGTGATCTTCGTGACGCGCTCGCGCTCGGCGCCGGGGCCTGCGGCGTTACGGCCTTCAGCGCGCTCGCCGTGGACGGTGAACAGGACCGTGTATTCGAAGTACTGCTGCGCGAAGTCGAAGAGGACCGCGAGCACCGCCTCGCTCGAGTCGACCGCAGCCAGCTCCTGCTCGGCCATGGCCAGCGTGAACGGGCCCTTGCGCCGCTGCGCAGTCGGCGCAGACCGGCCCGCTTCGCGCATCGAACCCTTCGCCGGCGGCGCGCTCGCCGAGACCGCGCGCGCCACGGGCGCGGGCGTCGCAGGCGCCACGGGCGCGGATGCCGCGGTTGCGAGCGCCGCTGCTGCGGGAACCACGGGCGCGGATGCCGCAGGAGCAGGCGCCGCAGGCGCGGGCGCCACGGGTGCAGATGCCACAGGCGCCTGCGCCGCAGGCGCGGAGTCGACGGGCCGGCGCTGGTGCGACGCGGTGGCTTGCGGCGGCGTATCTTGCTGAGCGCGGTGCGCGGCCGACGCCCGCTTCAACCAGCCGGTCAGCAGGTGAGTGCCCGGCGCTGGAGGACGCGCGCCGGACAGAGCCGACACCGGCGCCGCCGCTGCCTTCACGGGCGGCGCTGGCGCTTTCACCGGTGGCGCCGCCGCTTCCACGGGAGCAGCCGCGTGCACGACCCCCGTTGCCGCGAACCCCGAGAGGCGCGGCGCGAGCTCTTCGGGGCGCGGCGTCGGCTCCGCCGGCTCGACCGCGGGCTCTCCCTGCGGCGCAGCCAGGTGGCCCGGTGGCGCGCTCTCCTCGCCCGGATCTGCCGTGGCGAGATCGCGCGTGGCCGGCGCCGCAGCCGCTTGGCCGCGCCGCGGCGCGAGCTCGGCGAGGCGTGAAGCGAGCGCCTCTGCCCCAGGCGTGTTCGCCTCGAGATAGCGGAACGACGGCAGATCGATCGGGTACTCAGCGACGACGGTCGGCTCGTCATCCAGCTCGTGGAGCGGCGGCTTCCTCGGCGTGGGCACGGCCTCGTTGAGCGAGACCTCCGCGACGACGGTCTCCTCGTCATGGATCGAGGTCAGCGCCTCGACCGTCGGAGCATCGTCGATGCTCGATCCCTTGTGCTGCTCCGCTTCAGCCGCCTGCTCACGAGCACTGACGCCGTCGGGGAACGTCGCGTCGGCGTCCTCGGAGGACGCCGCATCGACGTCCGCAGATGACGTCGCGTCGACTCCTGCCGGCGACGTCGCGTCGACGTTCGCTGGCGACGGCGCCCTTGCCCCCGCGAGCGAAGCTGCGTCGACCTGTGCGGACGAGGACGCGTCGACTCGTGCGGGCGGAGGCGGAGCCGCATCCGCACCGGCGGGCGAGGCCGTCGGCGGAGGCGCTTCCGGCGGGAGCGCGGCGGCGGCCGCCGGGGCGGGCTCGACCGGCTCCGCCGGGCTCGGCTCGGCGCGCGCGTCGAGCTGCTTCACGAGCCGCGACAGGCGCCGATCGAGGGCGATCCCGTAGTGCTCCGCGAGCGCCTGGCGGATGCGCACCAGCGGCGCAGCGAGCTGCCGCAGGCTGACCCCCAGCGCGAAGCTCAGCTGCTCCGCCACGGCCGGCGCGAGGGGCTCGGCCGTGGCGATGACCAGCGTCGGCTCCGGCTGCGAGGCTCCCGTCGCCGCGCTGTCGAGGCCCGTGCGCACGTCGAGCGGGAACACGCGGTGCTGGACCGCGAGATCGACCGGGAGGGTCCGGAGCACGTCGGGCGACGCTGGCTGCAGTCGGCCCACGGCGGGCGGGAGCCCGAGGCTCTCCGCGAGCAACGCCGTGAGCTCGCGCTCGCGCACCGCGCCCAGCTCCAGCACGTTCGTGGCGAGGTCGCCGCCATGGAGCACCTGGCGGGCGATAGCCTCCTCGACCACCCGCATCGAGGTGACCCCATGCTGCACGAGGAGAGAGCTCAGCGTCGGCATCGAGGCGCATTCATCGGTGTGCGGTGGAGGTTGGAGCACGCTCACGACGTGCGGCCCGGTCCATCCTAGACGAAGTCTTCATCGGACACGATCCGCGCGTTGGGAGGCCTCGGAGGGGGCCTTCATGGGTCATCGCCGCTCGCCGCATAGCAGCGATCTTCCGTCTCAGGGAAGCTGGGTGGGAGGATCCCGCCCAACGCCGCCGAGGAAGCATGTGAAGCGCAGCCCGGTCGCGGAGAGGTCCGCGACCGACGCCGGCGCGCCGCCGTCCGTGCGCTCGGACGAGGGCTCCACGGTCAGCCCGCCCCCATGCGCGTCGAGGATGCCGCGCGCGATCGCGAGCCCGAGGCCGAGCCGCTCTCGACGTCGCGGCGCGACCGGGTCGGCGGGGATCGCCCCCCGCTCGCCGAACGGCTCGAGCAGCCGGGCGAGCGGCTCCGGCGGTACAGGGCCCGCCTCGTCGATGAAGGTCACCACCGGCATGCCATCGGCGCTCGAGATGCGGACCTGCACCGGCCGATCGCGCGATCGCAGGATGGCGAAGCCGAGCACATACTCGAGCGCCACCCGGAGGAGCTCCGGATCGCCCTCCACGGTGGGGACCCCATCGGGCTCGGCCTCGAACGAGATCTGCACACCGCGCGCAGCGGCCGTCCCCTCGAGCTGCACGGCCGCCCGACGGACGAGCTCGCCCGCATCGCAGCGGGCGATCGACATCGGACGGCTGGCGTCCGCGCGGAGCCAGATGGAGTTGTCGAACTCGTCGAGCAGCCGCTTCAGCCGCTCGCCGGCGCCGCGCACGCGCTCCAGCATGTCGCGCGGCGCTGGCCCGAGGTCCTTCTGGTAACGCAGAAGATAGTGGACCCCCGCCAGCATGGTCGCCAGCTCGCCCCGTAGATCGTGGCCCACCCGCGCGAAGAACTCGTCATCCATCCACATAGACGCCTGCTCCGAATATGCAGCAACGCGGACCGCGAGCATCAGACGAGCAAGCCAACTGTCGTCGGGACCGCCCCGAAACAGCCGTCGCCAGACGCTGAGGTCGAACCGCGCCGAGACCTCATCTACGCTGGACAGTTGATGGTTGCGGATAAGCGACCTGGGCACAAGGTGTAGCCGGGGCTCAGGTTTCGCCTCCACCAACGCAGGGGGACCTTTCCAGGAACGCCGGCGGGGGGTCGTTGCCCTGCTGCCGCGCATCGAAGCCGAGCACCTGGGGAGCGCTGTCAGCCGAGCCGCGAGCGGGGGAGCATGTCCGAGGCAGAGCGCAGAGAGTTCGCCGAGCAGCACGACGAGGAGGTCGACGAGGACACCCTGGTGGTCGAACGACGCCGCCGGGTCCTCATCGTGGACGATGATCCCGATTTCCTCGTCATGGCGGAGGCGGCGCTCGCCGCGCACGGCTTCCTGGTAGAGCGGGCGGCGGGTGGGCTGCGCGGCGTGTTCCTCGCCACGCAGGACGTGCCGGATGTGATCCTGTGCGACCTGAGGATGCCCGGCATCGACGGCTTCGTCGTCGCCGAGGCGTTGCGCGCCGACCCGGCGACCCAGCACGTCGCCATCTTCGCGTGCACAGGCCGGCGCGATCTGGAGGCCCGCGCCGCCCTCAACGCCTCGGCCTTCGACGGCGTGCTCGTGAAGCCGGTCGACTGGGACAGCGCCGCTCGTCTGCTCCACGAGATCGTCGGCGTCCGCCGGCCCTACGGCCCTACCTAGGGCACGTAGGGAACAACCTTAGACCCCTTCAGGGCAAGTGCAGGGCGACCCCTGCGCGGGAGGGGAAATGCCCGGCGTCGGGCCGGCAATAAGGTATACAAACATCGCGTGACCCGAGCGGATCGCCCCCTACATGACCTGCGTGACAGGCCGGCCGCACGGTGCCGGAGTCGTTCACGCCGATCGGGCGGCGCGCCGAGGAATGGAAAGGTTCACTGGGATGGAAGTGAAGTGTGACGACAACGCGTTCTCGCCGCTCGTCCTGGTCGTGGACGACTTCCAGGACAACCGGGAGATGTTCGCGGAATACCTGTCCTTCTCCGGGTTCCGCGTGGCCGAGGCCGCGACGGGGCGGGAGGCGCTCGATCGCGCCTTCGAGCTGATCCCGGACCTCATCCTGATGGATCTGTCGCTCCCGGAGATCGACGGCTGGGAGGCGACGCGCCACCTCAAGAGCGACCCTCGCACGAAGCGGATCCCCATCGTCGCGCTCACCGGTCACACGCTCGCGGGGCACTCGCGCGAGGCGAAGGACGCGGGGTGCGACGCCTTCCTCACGAAGCCGTGTCTGCCGGACACGCTCGTGCTCGAGATTCGCCGCCTCCTGTCGCGCGGCGACGGCGACGCGCGGGGCGCGTCGTCGCAGCCGGAAAGAACGACCTGACGCGCCGCGGATCCCCTCCCCGGCCAGCCTGCGAAACCTGTCCGGCGCACACGAGCTCGCGAGATCCCCGAGACGCGCGAGACGCGACACGCGACACGCGACACCAACGAGAGAAACAGCGCACGTGCGCTCCCGCGTTGGCAGGACTTGACTGAGGCACCACCTGACTATCCCCAGCACAGTCTTTCTGGCTAACTGATCGCCTGAGAGACAAGAGGGAACGAGGATGGCGGGGGTGACGAGAAAAAAAGCCGGTAAAGCCGCGACGGACAGCGCGGATGCGGCGCACGGCCGCACGCTCCGCGGGCGCGCCAGCGCGGTGCCCCTGCGCTCGCCGAAGAGGGGCTCGACGTCCACTGCGGCGAGCGGGCCCCGCTCCGCGGGACCGGCTACCCTGCGCGCCAGGGTGCCCAGGCGATCGAAGGCGGACGCGGACCGGCATGCCCCACGGGGCGATGCGGCTGAGCGCGAGCGGCTCGAGGAGCAATGCCAGCTCCTGGAAGGTCGCGCGGAGGCCGCCGAGCGCATGCTCCGCGAGACCGTGTCCACCATCTCCCACGACCTCAGGAACTCGCTGAGCGTGATCGTGGTCAGCGCCCGCATGCTGATGCGCTCGATCCCCCAGGACGGCCCGGGCCGGAGGCAGCTCGAGGCGATCACCCGCGCGACGGACGAGATCAACCAGCTCGCGCAGGACCTGATCGACGCCATGAGCATCGAGAGCGGCTCGCTGAAGGTCGGCAAGGGCGCGCACGAGGTCGAGCCGATCCTCGACAGGGCGATCGAGCTCGTCGCGCCGACCGTCGCGCTGAAGCCGCTCGAGATCACGAAGGAGCTGCCGCACGACGTGCCGCCCATCGCGTGCGACCGGGAGCGCATCGTTCAGGTCATCGCCACCCTGCTCGGCAACGCGATGCGCTTCACACCCAAGGGCGGACGCATCACCGTGCGCGCGGAGCCCGCGGGCACCGACGCGCGATTCTCGATCTCCGACACCGGCCCCGGCATCTCGCCGGATCAGCAGCCGCTGCTGTTCGCCCGCCACGCGCCCCCTCGCCGGCCGCTGGGACAGGGGATGGGGCTCGCGGCGTTCGTCACCAAGGGCATCGTCGAGGCCCACGGCGGCACGATCTGGGTCGAGAGTGCGCCGGGCCAGGGCAGCACGTTCTTCTTCACCATCCCCGCCGTCGGGCTCTCGGTGCGCGCAACGTCCTGACGGACAGCCCGTGCGCCGCGGAAGGGGTGCGCACCGCCGCGCGCCGCTGGAGCGGGGCGCGCGCAGCGGGCGCGCGTGCGGTCAGGCCGGTCCGAGCGCCGAGAGCCAGCGGCGGAGGATCGTGCGACCTTCCGACAGCTTTTGCAGCGACGCCCACTCGTTGCGCTGGTGCGCCTGGGCGTTCTCGCCGGGGCCGAAGTTCACCGCCGGCACGCCGAGCTCTGCGAAGCGGGCCACGTCGGTCCACGCCTGCTTCGGCTCGACCGCGGCGACGCCGGCCTCGCGCAGCGCCACGACGAGCGGGTGCGACGCGTGCGGCGGCGCCGAGGGGCTGAGGTCGCGCCAGTCGATATCGGCGCGGCCGCCCACGAGCGCCTCGATGGTCCGCTGCGCGTCCTGGATCGAGGTCCCGGGCGGGAAGCGGTGGTTCAGGTTGATCGTGAACTCGTCAGGCACGACGTTCCGCCCGCGCCCGCCCTGCGCCATCGTCGCCGTCGTCACGGCCCGGTAGACGAACCCGTCGATCTCGACCTCGCGCGGCGCGAGAGCGGCGAGCTCGACCAGCAGCGGGCCCGCCTTGTAGATGGCGTTCTCCCCCTGCCACGGTCGCGCGCTGTGCGCCGTCCGCCCGCGGAACGTCAGCCCCGCGTGGAGCGAGCCGCTCGCGCCGAGGCTCAGCTTGTTGTCGCTCGGCTCGAGGCACACCGCGAGATCGAGCGCGCGGAGGCCCGGCTCGCGCTCGATGACCAGCGCGAGCTCGTTCTCGAGGTACGGGCCTTCCTCCCGGGCGTAGAACACGAGCGTCAGATCGACCCCCGCGACGTCCCTCCGCTCGCCCTCGGCGAGATCGAGCATCAGCGCGAGGCCCGACTTCATGTCGCTCGCGCCGGGGCCGTAGAGGCGATCCCCCTCGATCCGCGGCGGCCCGTCGTGCGAGGTGCGCACCACGTCGAGGTGCCCGGCCAGCGCGATCTTCGGGCCGCCCGTGCCCTGCGTCACCTGCACGACGAGCGAATCGCCGTGACGGCGCACGGGCGCGGCGAGCTGCGCGCGCCCGAGCCGCTCCGCCACCGCGCAGCACAGCTCCTGCTCTTCCCCCGTGGGCGACGGGACGGAGCACAGCCAGAGCAGCGTGTCCGCGAGCGCGGCCCCGGCCGCCGCGTCCTGGTCGGGCCGCGCGCTCACACCGGCACCGCGAAGTCGCGCAGCGCCGCGTTGAGCGACACCTTGCGGTCGGTCGCCTCGCTCCGCTTGCCGATGATGAGCGCGCAGGGGATCGCGAACTCCCCCGCGGGGAAGCGCTTCGGCCGCGTGCCCGGGATGACCACGCTGCGCGCAGGCACCCGGCCGCGGTGCTCGACGACCTCGGGCCCCGTGACGTCGAGGATCGCCGTCGACGCGGTGAGCACCACGCCGGCGCCGAGCACCGCCTCCTCCTCGACGACGACGCCCTCCACCACGATCACGCGCGAGCCCACGAAGACGCCGTCCTCGATGATCACCGGCCGCGCCCCCGGCGGCTCGAGCACCCCGCCGATGCCGACGCCCCCGGCGAGGTGCACCCCCCGACCGATCTGCGCGCAGCTCCCGACCGTCGCCCACGTGTCGACCATCGATCCCGAGCCGACCCACGCGCCGATGTTCACGTAGCCGGGCATGACGATCGCGCCCTGCTCGAGGAACGCGCCGTAGCGCACCGTGCCCGGCGGGACGACGCGGACGCCCGCCTTGTCGAGCCCTCGCTTGAGCGGGATCTTGTCGTAAAACTCGAAGGGGCCGACCTCCATCACGGTCATGCTGCGGAGCGCGAAGTAGAGCAGGATCGCCTCCTTGATCCACGCGTGCGTCACCCACCGGTGCGCCGCGCCCTCGCCGCCTGGCGCCGCGCCCTCGCCGCCCGCCTGCGGGGTCTTGTCGGGCTCCGCGACGCGGAGCAGGCCTTGATCGAGGCACTCGATCGTGCGGAGGACCGCGGCCTCGTGCGCGGGCGAGCGCAGGAGCTCGCGGTCGCGGAACGCCGCCTCGACAAGGGACTTCATGGATTCTTCGGTGGCCATGGCGCCGCCTTTAGCACGGCCGCGCTAGCACCGGCACCGGCGTCAGAACGTCACGGTGACGACGCGGCCACAGGGCCCCTCGACGAGATCGATGCGCGCGCGGCGCGCGACGACGCGGGCGACGGCGGCGGCCCGCTCGCCACCGTCGCGCAGCACCACGTCGAGCGAGACCACCGGCGCCCCCTCGCGCGGGCCGCGCTCCGCGATGCGCACGGTCGAGCGCCCGTCCGGCAGGCGGGAGACGGTGAGGTGAGGGCTCGCGATGCCCGCTGCGCTGACCATGCCGACCGCGAGCTCCACGAGCCCGCTCACGGCGCGCACGTCCCCCTCCACCTCGTTGGCGCGGCTGTCCGCGGAGGCGACCGAGATGCCGACGACCGGCCGCCCCTCGACCGCGGTGGCGCTCCAGTTGCGGAGCACGTCGATGAGATCGAGCGGCGTCGGGCGCAGCTCGAGGGTCGCGATCACGAGCTCGGACAGGCGCAGCGCGCCGCTCAGCTCCCGGGCCGTCCTGCGCACCGACGCCTCGAGCGCGAGGCGCTGCCGCGCGTCGATGCCGCGCTCGGAGCCGGCGCGCTCCCCGCGGCCGCGCCCGGGGCCGCGCCCCGGCGGGGCGCTCGCCGCGGCGCGCGACAGCTCTTCCGTGAGGCGCGCGACCTCGACGCCCGCGTGCTCGAGCAGCGCGCACGCGGCGTCGGCCGCCGCGGCGTCGTCGGTCTCGACGAAGCCGTCGCGGACCGCCGCGGAGAGGCTGTCGAGGGCGGAGACGAGCGCCGCGCACCCCTCACACACCTCCGGCAGCGCGAGGGCGACCCCGCGCGGCCCGACGCGGCGCGAGCCGAGCAGGTGCGCGAAGCTCTCGATGCCTGCAGCGCCGTCCCGCGCCGCGCCGAGCGCAGCGGCGAGCCGCTCGTCGAGCATCAGTTCGTCGCGCTCGGAGCGACCTCGTAGCCCGCGAAGAAGTAGCCGATCTCGCGCGCGGCGGTCGCCGTCTTGTCGGATCCGTGGACCGCGTTCTCGCCCACGTTCGCCCCGTACAGCTTGCGGATCGTCCCCTCCGCCGCCTTCGCCGGGTCGGTCGCGCCGATGACCTCGCGGTACTTCGCGACCGCGTCCTCGCGCTCGAGCGCCATCACCAGGATGGGGCTGCGCGACATGAACGTCACGAGCTCGTCGAAGAAGCCGCGTCCCCGGTGCTCGGCGTAGAAGCCTTCCGCCTCCGCGCGGGTGAGGTGGATGCGCTTCATCGCTTTGATCGTGAAGCCCTCCTGCTCCAGGCGGGCGATGATCGCGCCGGCCGTGTTCTTTTCTACTGCATCAGGCTTGATGATTGAGAGGGTTCGCTCGAGGGCCATGGGCGGCCCAGTTAGGCGAAAACGCTCAGCATTGCAAGCGTCACACGTTCTGTCCGCACGATCCACAATCCGTCCCGCTGCGCGCCCCCGGCGCGCTTCCGCGCTCCCGTCGTCTCCGCCCGCCTGCCGCCACACCGCTCGCGGTCGCTCTCCCGGCTGCGCCCGGCGCTGCTCCCGGAGCTGTCTCCGATCGGGCCGCCCGCCCTCCCGTGGGCTTCCCTTCCGCCGTTCGTCGCGCCTCGCAGCGATCTCGTCGCCCTCGCGCTCCACCGCCTGCTCGCGGGAGCTCCGTCTCGCGACGTCGACGCGCGGCACGCGCGATCGCCATCAAGCTGTCACAATGCGCTGCTACACCCATCGGCCATGCCGAGCCACGTGCTCATCGTCGAGGACGAGCGCGACCTGCAGCGCGTCCTCACGTACAACTTCCGTCAAGCTGGGTTCGATGTGGTCTCCGCCGGGAGCGGAGAGATAGCGCTTCGCGCGGTCAAGGAGGAGCGGTTCGATCTCGTCCTGCTCGACCTGATGCTCCCGGACATGTCGGGCACCGAGATCTGCCGTCGCCTCAAGCAGAACCCGCAGACCTCCGCGGTCCCCGTCATCATGGTCACGGCCAAGGGGGAAGAGATCGACCGGATCGTCGGCTTCGAGCTCGGGGCCGATGACTACGTCGTCAAGCCGTTCAGCGTGCGAGAGCTCATCCTGCGCGCCCGGGCGATCCTCAAGCGCTCCGAGAGCCCCACGTCGGCCCCGGAGAAGTTCGACTTCGGCATCCTGCGGGTCGACCGGGCCGCGCACAGGGCGTGGGTGCAGGAGAACGAGATCGCGCTGACGGCGCTCGAGTTCCGCCTGCTCACGATGCTCCACGATCGCCGCGGGCGCGTGCTCTCGCGCGATCTGCTCCTCGACGAGGTGTGGGGCTCGCACGTCGACGTCACCGCGCGCAACGTCGACACGCACGTGAAGCGCGTCCGCGAGAAGCTCGGGGCGGCCGGCGACTACATCGAGACCGTGCGGGGCGTCGGCTACCGGTTCCGCGCCGAGCCCGAGGTCGCCTAGGGGCCCCATGCTCGTGCTGAGGCAGCTCGGCGTCGGCGCGAAGCTCGTGGCGGCGACGGTGCTCGTCCTCCTCCTCGCGGGCGTCCCGATCGAGCGCCTCGCCGCGCGCGAGTTGGAAGCGGCGCTGCTCGCGGAGCACAGCCCGCGCGCCGCCGTCGACGCGGCCCTCTCGCGCTCGCGGCGGACCCTGCTGTTCGGCATGGGCGCCGTGATCGTCGTCGCCATCTCGGTCGGCGCCGCCACCACCTTCTTCATCACGCGCCCCATCCGGAGGCTGACCCGCTTCGCGCTGGCGATGTCCGAGGGCGACCTGTCGACGCGCGCGCCCCTGCGCGGCTCGGGCGAGCTCCGCCAGCTCGCGCGCGCGCTGAACCACCTGACGAGCGAGCTCTCCCGATCCATCGCCGAGGTCCGGACCGAGCGCGACCTGCTCGCGGGCATCCTCGACGGCATGAGCGAGGGCGTGCTCGTGCTCGATCGCGACGGGCGGATCCTCCTCGCCAACCGGGCGCTGCGCGCGATGGCCTCCCTCGGCGAGGACGCGCTCGGCCGCTCGGTCATCGAGTCGATCCGCAACGCGCGGCTCACCGAGGCGATCCAGCTCGCCGGCCAGCGGGACGAGCCGGTCGACGTCGAGGTCGAGCTCGGGCGGGCGCTGCCGAGGCGGCTGCTCGTGCGCGTGTCGCGCCGGAAGGGCCCGGCGCGCACCGGACGTGACGCGCTCGACGCGCTCGACGCGCTCGACGCGCGCGCGGAGCACGGCGGCGCGCTGGCGGAGCCGGGGCTCATCGCGGTGTTCCACGACGTCACCGATCTCCGCCGGCTGGAGACGATCCGGACCGACTTCGTCGCCAACGTGTCCCACGAGCTCAGGACGCCGGTCACCGCGATCAGCACCGCCGCCGAGACGCTGCAGCTCGGCGCGCTGCAGGACCCCCTCGATGCCGCCGAGTTCGTCGACGTGATCGATCGGCACGCGAAGCGGCTCCGCCACCTCGTCGACGACCTGCTCGACCTCTCGAAGATCGAGGCGAAGAGCTTCCCCCTCGCGCTGGCGGAGCTCGACATCGCCCCCGCGATCGATCACGTCACGCACCTGCTCGCCGAGGCGGCGCGCCGGCGCAGGGTCACGGTGACCGTCGACGCCACCGCGCTCCCGCCCGCGCGGTGCGACCGCCGCGCGCTGGAGCAGGTGCTCATGAACCTGCTCGACAACGCCATCAAGTACGCGGGTGAGGGCGCTCACGTCACGGTGAAGGCGCGCTCGATCGATCACCAGGTGACGATCGCCGTCGCCGACGACGGCCCAGGTATCCCGCCCCACCATCTGGGCCGCATCTTCGAGCGGTTCTACCGCGTGGACGCCGGCCGCTCGCGCGATCTGGGCGGCACGGGGCTCGGCCTCGCCATCGTGAAGCACCTGGTCGAGCTCATGAACGGCTCGATCGAGGTCGAGAGCGCAATCGGCCGCGGCACCCAGTTCACCGTCCGCCTCGCGCGCGCTGCGTAATCATGCAAGTCGGGGAAATGCGGTACTCGCCGTTCCACCCTGCCGTCACACAGCTGTCACAGAACTCGATTACGCCTGATGGTGCATGGCTCGAATTCTGCTCACCCTGGCGATGTTTTTCCTGGCCGCCGCATGCGGTCGCTCCGACGCTCCCCAAGAGCCCGGCTCGCTCCCTGGCGCGAACAAGAACGCGACACCACAGCCGACCGCTGGCGGGGACGTCGCCTTGACCGGCGCGGGCGCGACGTTCCCGTACCCGCTGTATACGAAGTGGATCGCTGAGTTCCAGAAAGCGAACCCCAAGGTCAAGATCAACTACCAGTCCATCGGCTCCGGCGGCGGGATC
>JAICEP010000029.1 GCA_025924095.1 Sorangium sp. | reverse complement strand
GCCCTGCCGCTCCGCCATCTTCAACATGGCGAGGTGGATGTCCGGGTCCTTGTGGCCCGTGAAGCCGATGAACCGGATCTTGCCGGCCTTCTTCGCGGCCACGAGCGCCTCCATCGCGCCGCCCGGCCCGTAGATCTGCTCGGGATCGCTCATCCGGATGATCTCGTGCATCTGCACCAGATCGATGACGTCGGTGCGCAGCCGCCGGAGCGACTGCTCGAGCTGCGCCTCGGCGGACGCGCGGTCGCGGCCGTCGAGCTTGGTCATCAGGAAGGCCTTCTGGCGATATCCATCCTGGAGCGCCTTGCCCATCCGCTCCTCGCTCTTGCCGCCGTGGTAGTCCCAGCAGTTGTCGAGGAAGTTGACCCCATGGTCGATCGCGAAGCGGACGAGTCGAATGCTCTCCTGCTCGTCCTCCGGGATCGCCATGTGGTAGCCGCCGAGGCCGATGAGGCTGACGTTCACGCCGGTCCGCCCGAGAGGCCTCGTCGGCATCACGCCGCCGGCCGGCAGCTCGACGTCCTTCTCCCCGGGCGCCCCGGGCGCAGGCCCGTTAGGCGGCTCCTGGGAGCCCTCACCAGGAGATGTGGCGTTTTGCCCCACCTGCGCGCTTCCTGCGCACGCGCCGAGCGCCACGCCTGCACCCAAGGTATGAAGAAATGCCCGCCGGGAAGGCTGCTTCGTCATAAAAGGCAACGCTCCTTTTGAAGACGAAGCCCATGTGCAGTCGGTGTGCCACCCGGCCCGGGCGCGGCGCACCGCGGGCGCCGCGCCCGGCTTGAGGCCCCCTGCCCAGGACGGCAGATCGCCGCTCAGGCCTTGATATCGTCGAGCTCGCCGGGCTGGCCGAACGAGCCGAAGTTCGTGATCGGACCCCCGCCCTCCTCGGTGCAGCCGACCGCGTTCGCGAGCGTCGTGAGCAGCTTGTTGTGAGGCGCGTCCTCGTCCTGCAGCGTGTTCGGCTCCCGCGTCACCTTGATGTACTGCCCCATCTTGAAGTAGCCGCCGCAGCCCCCCGCGATGAGGTACGGCAGGTCGCGGAAGTCGTGGACCTTGCCGTTGGAGACCTCGTTCATGAACACGACAGCGCTGTTGTCGAGCACGGAGGCCCCGCCCTCGTCGTAGCCCGCGAGCCGGTCGAGCAGATAGACATACTCGCCGATGTACCAGCGATCGATGTCGTGAATCATCTCCTCGTAACCGTCGACGACGCTCCCTGAGTCGTCGTCCTTCGTGTTCCCGTGAGAGAGCTTGTGGTGGTTGTACTCGTGGCTCATCCCGTCCCACTTGAAGATGGGCCCGTGCGCGCCCGAGCCCCATTGCAGCGTCGCCGCCCGCGTCGCGCCGGTCGCGATCGCCAGCGCGAGGACGTCCATCTGCATCCGGCCGATCTTCTTGAACTCGGCGTCGAACGACACCGTGGCCGGGTCGATCCCCTCCATCTCCGCCGCCCGCTCCGGCGAGAGCTCGCGTGGGATGACCCCCGTGTTGCCCATGTCCACCTCGAGGTCGCGCACCGTCTGGAAATGCATCTCGAGCTTCTCGCGATCGGCCTTGCTGAGCTTCTTCTTGAGCAGGCCCTCGTACTCGGCCCCGACGAGGTCGAGCACGCTCTCGCGCCGCCTGGCGAGCCGCACGAGCGCCTCCTCGTCGAGGTCCGTCACGCCGATCAGGTCCTTGTAGGCGAGCCACGGGTTGTTCTCGCCGGCGACGGGCTGCTCGCTGCCGCTGTACGAGATGTGCCCGCGCACGTTCGGCGTCTTCGCGCCGACCATCAGCGTGAGCGCGGGCGTGCCCGGCGGGTTGAGCCTGCTCGCGATGAACTGATCGAGCGAGATCCCCGCGGCGTACTGGCTGCCCTGGACGAGCGGCTGCGCCGTGAGCTTGCAGCCCATCCCCTTCGCATGATCGTCGCCCGCGCTCGGATCCCACCCGAAGCCGCGCGGCACCATGTGAATCCCCCGCGGGATCAGGAGCCTGTCCCGGTACGCGGCGAGGGGCGCTATCGCCCGGTCCGCGCCGAACGACGCGGCCGTCAGCGCGCCGTACCCCGTGCTCGGGAAGAACCTGTCCATGTTCACGCCGTTGCACATGAAGAAGGCGATGAACCGGCGCGGCGTCGTCGCCGGATCGGCCTTGGCGTCGCGCGGGCGCAGCGACTCGAGGAACGGGAGGCCGAGCATCACCCCGCACGCGCCTCGCAAGAACGTTCTGCGATTCATTGGTCCACCTCTTCCACGGCTCGATACCTGAACGTCTTCGTCTGCGTGAGCGCGACGAGCAGCTCCTTGATGTTGTACCCGGACGCGCCGAGCCTCGCGTCGAGGTCGTCGATCGTGCACGCGTCCTCGCGCGAGAGCTGGCGGGCGTTGCCGTAACGGTACCAGTTCGTCAGATAACACCGCTGCGCGACCGGGCTCTCCGCGAGCTGCGTCACGAAATCGATGGCGCCGTCGAAGCGCATCTCGGTCTCTCCGACCGTCATCGTGCCTGTCGCGTCGATGGGCTCGCCGCCCTCGTCGGCGCGGTACCGCCCGACCGCGTCGAAGTGCTCGAACGCGAAGCCCGGCGGGTTGATCATGTCGTGGCACGAGCTGCACGACGCCGGCGACGTGTGCGCCTCCACCTGGTCGCGCGTCGTCCTGATCTCGCCCTGGAGGGGCGGCAGCTCCGTGTCGATGTTCGGCGGCGGGTCCCGGAGGTCCGCGCAGAGGATCTGCCGCTGGATGAACACGCCGCGGTGGATCGGCGAGCTCTTGTCGAAGAACGCGTGCGAGCTCAGGAAGCCGGCCTGCGTGAGGAGCCCTGCCCGCACCGCCGGGTCGAGCGGCGTCTCCACGAGCTCGCCCGTGAACGACCCCTCCACGCCGTAGATCGGGGCGAGCGTGTCGTTCACGAACCCGACCGACGAGGTCATCAGCGTCCGGTAGTCGCCCTCCATCTCGAGGATGACGTGCCGGATGAACTCCTGCGTCTCGGCCAGCATGGCCGAGGACACGCTTTCGTCGAAGCCCTCGTAGAGCGCGGGATCCTTCGAGAGATCCGCGTAGCCGCTCATGTGGAGCCACTGGCGGTGGAAGTCGGCGAGCGCGCTCACCGCCTTGGAGTCGGCGAGCATGCGCCGCGCCTCGGCCTCGATCCCCGCGGGCGTGCCCAGCGCGCCGCCCGCCGCGGCCGCGAGGAGCGCGTCGTCGGGCAGGCTGTTCCAGAGCAGGTACGAGAGCCGGGTCGCGACCTCGTGGCCGTCGAGCGGGATGATCTGCTCGCTGTCGAGCGCCTCGCTGAGCTCGACGCGGTAGAGGAAATGCGGCGACTGGAGCATCGCCTCGATGACGTGGCGGATCCCTTGCTCGAACGGCGTGCCCGACTCGAAGAGGCCATCGCCGCGCGCGTAGGCGGCGACGTACGCCGCCTCCTGCTCCGCCGAGAGCGGCCTCCGGTAGACGCGCTTGCCGAGCGCCTGGATGAGCTGCCGGGCGCACGCGGCGCCGTCGCCCTCCGGCGCGCACGGCAGGACCTTGCCGAGCACGGCCTGGTCGGCCACGGCGTCGGCCGCGATGGCCTCCGCGGCGCGCCGGTAATCGCGGGCGAGGCGGTCGGAGACGAGGAGCCCCTTGGCGTTGTTGTCGAACCCCTCGAACGCCGGGTCCGCGAGGAACAACGCCGAGGCCTTCATGTCCTTGCCGAAGAGATCCCGGATCGTGTTGTCGTATTGCGCGTGCGTGAGCCGCGTCAGGCGCGGGGTCGGGCCGGGCGCGGTGACGCCGGGCGCGCACTGGACCTCGGCGCCCGGATCGTCGACCGGGCCCGGTCCGCCATCTCCAGTCGGTCCCGAGCACGCGGCCGCGCTGGAGAGCGCGAGGGCCACGAGCAGCATCCTCGGGGTGCTTCGGTTCACGGGCAGCTCCCTTCGTGAAGAGCTCGAGAATGTAAGAAGTTACAAGCTCTTCAAGGGAAAAGCCTATCGGGCGCAGGCGTCCAGCGTCAACGCGCGGCGACCGCGTGACGGGCGTTTCCCACGTCCCCCACGTCCCCCACGTCCCCCACGTCTCCCATGCTTCCCACGCATCTTCTGGATCCGTTCAGCGGCGAGAGCTCGGCGTGGCCATGACGCGCCGCGCCCGGGAGGGCGCCGCGGGTGGGTGCCGGGGAGAGCTGGTTCTACGATTCACGAGGTGGCGCCTGATGGCGCAGGGCGGGAATACCGGCCTTCACGGCGCGGACGTGCTCGGCTGACACCTGCCCTCCACGCAGGCCGCCTTCATGCCTTCCGGAAACACGGGCGCGCAGGGAGGGCACGCGCCGAAGCCCTCGGGGCAGACGATGGCGCCGAGATCCGCGCTCTGATTGAGGGCGACGATGCCTTTCCCGCCGCACTCCTCGCAGCACCCGAGGCCGTCGCGCAGGGCGCAGTCCGCGTCTTGCGTGCACTCCGTCAGCGGGGATTCGCGCACGTCGAGGACGACGCAGCGCCCGCTCTCGCACGCGGCGGTGAAGTACTGGGCGGTGCGCTCGGCCTCGCTGACCTCCTGGCACGGCGAGCACGCCACGTCCACGCACATGGTGGCATTCCAGAAGTCCGTCGTCGCGTCGCGGTGGATGGCGACGAACGCCTGGGCGTCGACCCCCGGGTCGCACGAGGCGCAGCAGCGCGGCGAGGCGAGGACGCAATCGCCCGCCGCCTCGCAGATATCCATGTCCGGAACGGTGTCCTGACAGGCCTCCTGGCACGCCGCGAGCGACTCGAAGCGGTTCTCGTTGCCCTCGCACCCTCCATAGGTGAACGGAACGCAGACGCCGGTGCTGGGGTCGTGCCAGTAGCTCGGGAACGCCGCGTCGCAGGGCCCCGTCTCCTGCGGCAGCGCACACCGGTTCGGCAATTCGCCGCTGGCGGTGCTGCTCGTGCCCGAGCCGCCGCCGCCGCTGCCCGCGACCGGGCCGCCGCCGCCGCCGCCGCCGCCGCCGCCCGGGTCCCCGCCGCCCGAGCCGCCGCCGTCCTCCGCGCCGATGCAGCCCGCCGCGAGCAGGAGAGAGATAAGCAAGCCAAGACCGAGGGATAAGCGCCGATGCATCCCGGAGGCATTGCAATCGGCGTGCCCTCGGCCGCCCGAGGAAAAAGCAACAGATCGTAGGGTATTCATCCGTACTCGATGGCATGCCAGGTGGCGGTGTGCCAGGCGGCGCGGCACACCGTGACGCCGTCGTCGAGGTGCGGCGCGCCCGTCACACGGTGACGTCGAGCGACGGGAGCTGCTCGCGGAAGAACGCGTTGTACTTGGGGTCGTTGTACCGCTCGTACTCGATCACGAAGGGCGTGAGCTGGCTGACCCCACCCTTGTAGCGGATGGTGAGGGCCATCGGCGTGACCTCGCGGTAGTTGCTGGCCTTCGGCAGGTCGTCGTTTGTCTTCCCGCCGGCGGAGAACAGGGTGAGGAGCACGCCGTCGGGGTCGTCGTAGACGACGCGGAAGCCCTCCGGGATGCGCTCGTGGCCGCGGATCAGCGTGGTGCAGCCGAGCTTCTGCATGAAGCTCTTGAACTGCCGCTTGCCGAAGGGAAAGCGCGCGGTGGACTTCTGGAGCTCCGCGGGGATTGTGTCGACCTCGCTCGGGTCGCTCCAGAGCATCTGGAACCGGATCTCGGGGTCGTTGAGCGACGACACCGACGTCCACCGGGCGGCGAGGGTGTCGTCGCGCGGGATCCCCGCGTGGACGAAGAGGATGCGGTCGAAGACGAGCATGTTGGGGAGCGCCTCGAAGAGGCGCATGTACGCGGCGAACACCTCGTTCGGGGCGATGGCCGCGAGCGAGCTCATCGCCTCGGAGGGCCGCACCGGCGCGAGCACGCGGCCGTTCAGCTCGACGTAGTACTCGTGGTTGCCGCGCAGCACGAAGACGTTGTCCGGCGCGGCGAGGAAGAGCTGCATCACCGTGCGCAGGATGCCGTTGTAGCTGAACCTGCCGCGATCGATGTAGTCGCCCAGGAACACGAGCAGGATCCGCGGGTTGTGGGCGGGGTCATCGCGGTGCGCCTGCAGCTTGGCGAAGAAATCCGCCTGCATCAGCGCCGCCTTGAGGCACGAGTAGCAGCCGTGCAGATCGCCGATGACGAGGAGCTCGACCTCGTGCGCGGGGTCGGGCGAGGCGACGTAGATGTGGCCGTCGAGGAACGGCGCCTGCCCGGCGAAGCCGGCGAGGTCCGCCGCGCCGTCGAGCCGGCCCGCGCCGCGCGCGCGCTGCTCCGCGAGCTTCTCCTCGAACCGGCGCATCAGGTCGAGATCGACCTTGGACTGCTCGGCGAACGTGGCCGCGTCGGTCGCGTAGTCCCACTCGAACGCCTTGAAGAACGGGTGATCGACCTCGCGCGCCTGCTTGCGCGTGGCCGGATCGATCACCACCGCGCCCTGCTCGATGGTCTCGATGTCCACGTCGTCGATCTCGGTGGGGGTCGAGAGCAGGGCGGAGAGCTCGTCGCGGAACTTCTGCTCGCTCGGGTGGACGACGCCGTCGGCGAGCATGAGCCCGTCGACGGTCGCGAGCAGCGCCTCGCGGTTGACCTCGTCGAAGCCGTCGAGGAGCTCGAAGCAGCGGAGCTTGACCTTGGCGAGGACGAAGTCCTTGGGGTCCTCCCCGTCGGAGACGCTCTCGGTGAAGTGGCTCTGGATCTGGTGATCGATCTCGGCGAACACCTCGTGGAAGTGCGTGGTCCACCGCGCGATGACGTCCTTGTCCGCCTGGGCCTCGCCGAGGGCGTCGCGGGCGCGCTGCTGGACGAGCTCCTGGATGTAGCCGCGGATGAAGGACCTCTCGGTCGGATCGAGCTCGCCGTCGATGTACCCGAACCCCGTGAGATAATAGATGATGGCGTGCATCTGCTGCTCAGCGATGCGTGGATCGGGGCTGAACGACATCATCAGGCAGCTCTCCTCTCGCGGTGGGGCCCCAGGGTAGCGCAAGACGAGCGCGCCGCGCCTCCGGCCGCGCACGTCACGGACGCAGGAACGGGCGCGCGTCACAGCCGCGCGGGCGGGCGCGCATTACGGCTGTACGGGCGGGCGCGCGTCACGGCCGGGTGGGCGGGCGCGCGTCACGGCCGCGCGGGTGGCCCGATGCGCTCGACGAAATCGCGGATCCGCGCGCGATCGGCCTCGGAGAGCGCGTGCCCCGGGGGCGGCATGGTCCGCTCGCGGACGACCCGGTGCGCGATGGCCTCCCGGAGCGACGCCCACGCCGCGCGCGTGGAGAGGTCGACGCCGCCCTCGCCGCGCGGGAGGTGGCAGCGCGCGCACGCCCGGTCGAACACGGGCGCGATGTCGCCCCAGGCGGGCCCGGCGCCGTCGTCGTCCGCGGCGAAGCGCCGGAGGGCGCCCGACGCGAGCAGCCAGACGTCGCCGCTCGGCGAGCCGACGAGCCTTCCGGCCTGCGGGACGCGCGCGCCGCGGGTCGCGCGCGCGCCGGCCTCGTCGAGCACGCCGAGCTCGCCGCCGTCGGCGAACCACACGCGATCGCCGGAGACGGCGAGCCCGTGGAGCGCCGCGCTCGCCCGCAGCCGGAGGCGCAGCACGCCGGCGCCGTCCTCGGCGTAGAGCGCCGCCGGCGTGGCCGCGAGCAGCGCGCCCGCGCCCGTCACGGCGAGGAGCGGCGCGGGGCCGTCTGCCGCGAGCGGGTACGATCGCAGCGCCCTCGGGGCCACGTCGAGCGCGAGGAGCCCGTCGCCGCCGGGCGCGAAGGCCACGCGCCCCCCGCCCGCCGCGAACGCCGCGAGCGGCCCTGTCGCGTAGCGCGTGACGCTCTCGCCGTCCGCGACCGCGATCTCGCCGTCCCGCGCGAAGGCGGCGCCGCCGTCGAGGCCGAGGCCGGCCGCGGCCCGGACCGCGGCGCGCTCGAGGCCATAGCGATCGGAGACGAGCTCGAACGCCCCCTGGCCCGGCAGCCTGAGCAGCCGGCCCTCGGCGTCGACGCCGACGATCCACGTGCCGTGGCCGTCGGGCGCGGGCAGGGCCGCGGCGCTCACCCAGCGGTGGGGCGCGCGCTCCACCCGGTCGAGCGCGCCGTTCACGAAGACCGCCGCGGCGCCGTCGTGGAACAGCACGACGCGGTCGCCGCCGTCGGCGACCGCGCGGACCGGCCCGAGCCCCCCCGGGGCGGGCCAGGCGACCGGGCGCACGACGAGCGACGGGCGCGGCGCCGCGGCCTGCGAGGCGCAGCCGGCGAGCGTGAGCGCGAGCGAGGCGCGGCCGGCGAGCGTGAGCGCGAGCGAGGCGCAGCCGGCGAGCGTGAGCGCGGCGAGGGACGCCGCTCGGCGCAGGAGCGTCACGGCTGCCGGAGCAGCTCCGGCACCACCTCGCCGTCGCGCAGGTGCTCGCGCGGGGGGATGCCGAAGGCGAACAGGAAGGTGGCGAGCAGGTCCGGCGGGGCGATCGGCCTCGGCCCGCGCTGGAACGCCTTCGCCGGGGCGGGCAGCAGCTGCTCCGGGTCGGTCTTGCCGAACGAGGAGCCCCCGCGGAAGCGCGGGGAGATCACCATCGCCGAGTTGTTGGGGTAGTGGTCGCGGCCCATCGCGGTGTTGAGCTGGGGCGTGCGGCAGAAGTCGCTCGTCACGAGGAGGTGGGTGTGATCCGAGAGCTTCTTGCCGGCCCGGGTCGGGTGCGGGGTCCTGTCGAGCGAGCCGAGGAGGGCGGCGATCAGGTCGAAGAGCTCCTGCTGCGTGGCCGCGTGCTGGCGGTAGTTGCTCGTGTGCGTGTCGAACCCGTTGCTCGCGAAGCTCACGCAGCGGACCACGTTCCGCCGCATGGCCTCGATCGCGAACGCGGCGTTGACGGCCGTCTGCCTGGCGAAGCGGGCCCTGTGGTTGAACTCGGGGTGCGCCTGGATGAGCTTGCCCCTGGAGAACACCTCCTGGAGCTCGGCGCTCAGCATCTTGCCCAGCCCTTCCGCCTGGATGGCGAAGCCGTTCAAGGCGTCGGTGTAGCTCGAGCGCGCGGCGAGGGATCTGGCCTCCTCGGAGAGGAGCGCTGTCACGGCGGCGCGGTCCTCGTCGGTGTCGTACTGGCGCGCGCGGGAGAGCGAGCGGCTGATCGCGCCGACGTCCCCGACCATGAGCGGGGCGGCGCGCCGGTCGAGGCGGTCGCCGACGAACGCCGAGGGGAACTGCACGGAGACGACGGGGAAGGTCTGGCCGGCGCCGAGCGCGCTGGCGCAGATGGCGTCGACGCTCGAGGCCACGACGCGGCCGCCGCTCAGGTGCCTCCCGGTGGTCGCGAAGGCGGTGCCGTCGGGGTGGCTCACGGTGTTCATCGCGAGCCCGTTGATGATGCACAGCCGGTCGTGGAGGTCGGCGAGGCCGCCGATGCCGGGGCCGAAGGCGAGGCTCGATCCCTTCGGCGTGACGTGCGCGAAGCTCTTCGCGCCGCCGGCCGCGGGCGCGTCGACCCAGAGGCGGAGCGGCGCCGTGTCGGTGTTGTCGGTCGTCGCCGGGGTCACGAGCCCCTTGCTCTCGTTCCGCGGGTCGGCCCAGAGCGTCACGTCCCAGCCGCCGGACGCGTGGATGAAGAGGAAGAACTCGTCCTCCGCGGCCTTGCCCTGCGCGGCGAGCGCGCGCGCCGGCAGGCCGAGGACGCCGGAGAGCGCCGCGCCCGCGGCGGCCTGGAGCAGCGCGCGGCGCGGGAGATCATGACAGCGGGGGCAGGGGTCATGACGGGGCATCGCGGGTGGTCCTCAAGATATCTTCTGGCGCCGCCCGCGCCCGCGCGATCCTGCCACGAACGCGCCGGCCAGCGCCCAGCAGCGTTCGGGAGCATGCCAGCCCATCCCGGACGCCCGCCAGCAGCTCGGGCGCGTGTGCCAGCGGTCGCTGGGCACGCTCCCCGGCGCTGCTGGACACGTTCCCGGCGCTGCTGGGCGCGCTCCTCGGCGCTGCTGGACACGTTCCCGGCGTTGCTGGGTACGCTCCCCGCCGGTGCTGGACGCGTTCCCGGGGCTGCTGGGCGTGTTCCCCGGAACTTCCCGGGCGGCTGGCGAGCCCGAAGGTGCGCTGGCAGCTGCATGGACAGCGGTGCGCTTGACGGGCGCGCGCGGGACGAACCTCATGCGACTCAATTACAGAGGACACAGAGGAGAGAGAAATGAACGTGCCATTCCCCTGCCTCTCCTCCGTGTCCTCCGCGCCTCTCAGGGTTCATTCTCGGTCTTCAAGCGGATCGGTGCTTCAATACAGGTGAAACTCCGGGTGCCGCACGAGCCCGTAACACACCGCGGCCCACCCCGCCTCGCCCGGGGAGAACCGCGACTTCGGCGCGCCCTTCGCGCGGTGCCGCGCGACCGTGCCCTCGTAGAGCGCGAAGAACCTCGCCTCCCGGTCCGGCGGCGCGAGGCGCGCCGGGTAGCTCAGGAACGTCCGGTGCAGCACGTCGAAGCGCGGGGCAAAGGCCGCCGCGTCGAGGTCCTGCGCGGGCAGATCGAAGGCGAAGATGAGCCGGCGCTCGACCGGGACCGGCGCGCTCGCCTTGAGGTCGTGCTCCAGGGCGCGGTCGCAGAGCGCGATCCCGAGCCGCTCGAACGCCGCCATCATGAGCGCGTTGGTCTGCGCGCCGCGCGGGAGATCCAGGCCGTGATCGGGGAGCCCGAGCGCCGTGAGGTAGTCTTCCCAGGTGTCGAAGAGCGCCGACCTGTCGTCCCCCCGCGCGCGGCGCTCGACCTCGGCCGGCGACAGGCCGCCGAAGAGCCGGAGATACGTCCTCAGGTACGCCTCGGCCGGGATGAGCCGCAGATCCTGCTTCGGGCTACGGCTCTGCGCGACGCGCCCCGTCTCCCGGAGCGGCGCGGCAGGCCGCGGCGCGACCGCCTCCGGCGGGGCGCACGCGCCCGCCACCGCGGCCATCCCGGCAAGGGCGAAGGCCCTCACCCGGCCGCGCATCACCGCGCGCCCCCGCCGCGCTCGGCGCCGCCGCGCCCCGCGGCGCCGCCGCGCTCCAGCGCAGGCCGCACGTTGCTCGCGCGCGCATAGGCCGGCGCGCGGACGATCGCCTCGACCAGAGGCCGCATCCGGTAGCCGCGCGACACGAACCGCTCGCGCAGCGCGCGGAGCAGGGCCCCGTCCTCGTCGCGCAGCGGCCGCCCGAGGAACGACTCGGTGACGCGCTCGACGGCGCACGACGCGAACTCGGGCATGCGCGTGAGATCGGCCGCGACGCCGGCCGGGCCGCGCTCGGCGTGAGCCGGCGAGGCATAGGCGCCCCGGAGCACGCCGCGCTCCCGGCTCGAGAAATCAGGGTCGTAGAAGCGCTGGCACGCCTGGCCCGTCTTGCCCTCGGCGTTCAGCTTGCACACAGGGTTCTCGATCGGGAACCGGGAGGCGGGGAGATAAGTCCACGTCGTCTCCTCCACCCGCGTGAAATACGCCGCGAGCGGCTCCAGCGTCGCATGACAGCTGGAGCAGCCCGGCCGGACCATCAAGTCGGGCTCGTCCGACGGCGGGAGCTCCGCGTGCTCGGCCATGAAGCTCTTGCACAGGAACGCGCTGTAGAGCGCGGCCGCGCGCGCGCGGCGCGAGGCATACTTCGTGAGGAACACAGGCGTCGTGACGATCCCCGCCGCGCGCGGGCCGCGATCGGGGATGAACGTCCAGTCGGAGACGTCGTGCGGCGCGACGACCGGCGGCACCGCGCCCGGCAAGAACAGCGGCGCCTCGTCCTCGCGCATTCCATAGGACCTGTGCAGCCCGCAGCACGCCGCGGGCGCGCTCGATCGATAGAACTGCGCGAGCGGCCCGTTGATGAACGTGTAACGCCCGGTGAGGATCTCCCGGAAGTCGCGGTCGGCCCGGAAGACGTGCTGCATGAGGTGAATCGCCTCCTGCGACCACCAAAACCTGTTCCAGCCGGAGGCGGTGTGCGGCGCGGCGCCGATCGGAGCCTCGATGCCGAGCGGGACATGGGCCGGCAGCGCGAAGGCGCGCGGATCCCTGCCGGAGTTGTCGCCCGGCAGGCAGTGCTCGAGGCCGATACCACAGCCGCAGTCGACGCTCATCGCGAAGGCGAGCGCGCTCCGGCACGAGATCGGCTCGCCCCGGTGCTCCCTGGCATAGCGATCCTCGGGCACCGGCGGGCGCGCGCGCCCCGGAGGCAGCGGAGCCCCCTTGGGCAACGGGGGGATGCCGCTCGCGTAGATGCGGCCGACCTCGGCGGTCTGCGCCTCTTCCTTGCAGACCCGGACCTCGACCGTCGGCGTCTTGCCGTCGGGCTCGACAAGGAGCTGCGGCAGCGGGACATAGGCGCTGTCAGGGTCCTTCCATCCGGCGCCGTAACGCTGCGTCGGCACGACCGAGAGGTAATCGCGGTAAAGCCAGAACGGGCGCACGACCGTGGTCCGCTCGTCGAGCAGCCGCTGGGAGATGGGTTTGGGCGTCCCCGTGAAGCCGGCGAAGCTCCCGCGGAGCCCGCTCTCGGCCTCGGAGAAGCAGAAGTCGCCGTCGATGAGAGGGAGCAGGCGGCGCTGGTTGTAGCGGAAATAGACGTAGAGCCGCTCGCCGTCCGGGCCGAGCACCTCGGCCCGGCGGAGCGTCGTCTCCAGCGGCGCGAACAGCCCCACCGGGCCGAGCTCCAGCCGCAGGACATCCATGTAGAGGCGCGTGAGCCGCTCGACATACCCCGGGCCGTCGAGGTGGCGCTCGATCCAGGCGTCGAGGTCGAAGCCCGGCGATTCCATCTCCGCGAGCTCCTCGCGCGTCGGGAGCCGCCCCTTCAGGTCGAGCGAGAGCGCGCGGTAATACCGGTACTGCTCCAGCGTCGGCGCGGCGCCCCCCGCGGCGGCGGAAGGCGGCGCGAACGAGGCGGCGGCCGCCGCCGCGAGCAGCGCCGCCCCGGCGAGCGCGCCGAGCCCCCTCACGCCTCCGCCCCACCCGCAGCGCTCGCCGGCGCCGCCTCCTCGCCGGCGCCGGGCGCCGGCGCCGCCTCGCCGGGGAGCACCCCGGCCATCAGCATCCCGAGCTCGGTCCGCGAGACAGCGCCCGCGTCCCGCATCGCCACGAGCCCGCCCCGGTACATGACCGCGATCCGGTCCGACAGCGCCAGGATCTCGTCGAGCTCCGCCGACACGAGCAGCACCGCCGCCCCCGCGTCGCGCGCCGCCACGATCTCGCGGTGGATGTGCTCGATCGACCCCACGTCCACGCCCCGCGTCGGCTGGCTGGCCACGAGCAGCTCCACGGGGCGGCTCATCTCGCGCGCGAGGATCACCTTCTGCTGGTTGCCGCCCGAGAGCGCCGACACAGGCGTCCCCGGGCCGGGCGCGCGGATGTCATAGGCCTTGATCAACCGCCGCGCGTTCTCCTCGCGGGCGTCGTCGCGGAGCACGCCGCGCACGGCGAACGGGGCCCTGTGGTAGGTGCAGAGCACGAGGTTGTCCGCGACCGAGTACGAGAGCACGAGCCCGTGGCGCTGGCGGTCCTCGGGCACGTGCGAGACGCCGCGCTCGATGAGGGCGCGGGGCAGCGCGCCGGTGACGTCGCGGCCCCGGAGGAGCACGCGCCCGTCGCGCGCCGGCGAGAGGCCCGTGACCGCCTCGACGAGCTCGGTCTGGCCGTTGCCCTGCACGCCGGCGATCCCGAGGATCTCGCCGGCGCGCACCGAGAAGCTCACGTCGCGGACCGCGTCGCCGCCCGACCCGCGGCGGCCCGCGACGCCGAGGCGCTCGACCTCGAGCACGACCGCCTTGGGGCGCGCCGGGGCCTTGCTCACCTGGAGCACCACCTCGCGGCCGACCATCATCGCCGCCAGGCCGCGCTCGTCGGTCTCGGCCGGGATCGCGGCGCCCACCACCTTGCCCGCGCGCATGACCGTCACCCGGTCGGCGACCGCGAGCACCTCCCGGAGCTTGTGCGTGATGAACAGGACCGAGACCCCCCGCGACGTCAGGCCCCGCAGCACACGAAACAGCTCGTCCACCTCCTGCGGCGTGAGCACGGCCGTGGGCTCGTCGAGGATCAGGATCTCCGCCTTGCGGTAAAGCGCCTTGAGGATCTCCACGCGCTGCTGCACGCCGACCGGGAGGTCCTCCACGCGGGCGTCCGGGTCGACGTCGAGCCCGTAGCGCGCCGAGAGGCCGCGGACCTCGGCGCTCGCGCTCCCGCGGTCGAGCAGGCCGCGGCGCACCGGCTCGGCGCCGAGCACGATGTTCTCGGCGACCGTGAACACCGGGATGAGCATGAAATGCTGGTGCACCATGCCGATCCCGAGCGCGATCGCGTCGCTCGGCGACCGCAGCGAGACGGGGCGCCCGCTCCGGCGGAGCTCCCCCTCGTCCGGGCGCACAAGCCCGTAAAGGATGTTCATCAGGGTCGATTTGCCGGCCCCGTTCTCCCCGAGCAGGGCGTGGATCTCGCCCTCGCCGAGGTCGAGATCCACCCGGTCGTTCGCCAGGACGCCGGAGAACCGCTTCGTGATCCCCCGGGCCTCGAGGACGGCCTTCACCGCCGCCCCTCCGGCTCGTAGGGCTGGCCATCGGCGGCCGGCGGCGTGGTCTTGCCGATGACGCCGGTGAGGATGAGCAGCGTCAAGAGATACGGCACGAGCCCGACGACCGACGACTGCTGCAGGAAGGACCACGACGGCGGGATCTGGTCGCGGAAGAGCTGGAGGTTGATCTGGAACGCCTGCGCCGCGCCGAAGACGAGCGCCGCGGCCCACGAGCCGAAGGGCGTCCAGTCGCCGAAGATCATCGCCGCGAGGGAGATGAAGCCGCGCCCGTTCGTCATCATCGGCTCGAAGGACGGGACCGACTCCAGGGTGAAGTACGCCCCCCCGAGCCCCGCGATGGCGCCGCCGATGACGACGTTCACGTAGCGCACGCGGACCACGTCGATCCCGACCGTGGCGGCGGCGCGCGGGTGCTCGCCCACGGCGCGCGCGCGCAGGCCCCACCGCGTGCGAAACAGCACGAGGTGCGTGAGCCCGACGAGCACGACGGCGGCGACGGCGATCGGCTGCTGCTCGAACACGGGGCCGACGACCGGGAGGTCCGCGAGCAGCGGGACGTGGAGGCGCGGCAGGACGCCGGGCGCGTGGGGCACCTGGCCGCCGAACGCGCTCGCGGGCCCGAAGAAGAGCTGTCGGTTGAAGAAGCCGGTGAGCCCGACGGCCAGCAAGTTGATCACCGTCCCCGCGAGGATCTGGTCCACGGAGTAGGTCACCGCAAGCGCGGCGAGCAAGAGGCCCAGCAGCGCGCCGGTCGCGACCGCGATCACGACGCCGAGCAGCAGGCTCGGCAGCGGCGGGATGCCCAGGACCGCGCTCGCGTAGATCGATCCGAACCAGCCCGAGAACGCCGCCGCGAGCATCATCCCCTCGATGCCGAGGTTCACGACGCCCGAGCGCTCGCAGAAGACGCCCGAGAGCGCCCCGAGGGTGAGCGGCGTGGCCACGGCGAGGGTCGTGGCCGCCATGCTGGCCACGATCGTCAGGGGCGGCACCTGCGACGCGCCGACGAGCACCACGACGAGGACCAGCACGCTGACGACCACCGCGATGAATGCGTAGCGTCGATAGACCATCTTCGCCCTCTAGCCGCCCCACCCGCGCGTGAGCACGAGCCGCTCGCCGCGGGCGCGGACGCGGTAGATGCGGCGGACCAGGGTGTCCGCCGCGACGAAGAGCAGGATCAGCGCCTGGATGACCGAGATCACGTCGATGGGGACCTGCGTGAGGTACTGCATCCGGGTCGCGCCGCTGCGCATCGCGCTGAACAGGAGAGCGGCGAGCACCGTGCCGCCGGGGTGCGCCTTGCCGAGGAGGGCGATGGCGATCGCGTCGAAGCCGTAGCCCTGCGAGAACCCGAGCTCGTGCCGGTGGTGCAGCGCGCTCACCTCGATGGCGCCCGCCACCCCGGCGAGGCCGCCCGAGAGCGCCATGGTCACGATCACGGTGCGGCCGACCCGGACGCCGGCGTAGCGCGCGGCGTCCGGGCTCTGCCCCGCGGTGCGGATCTCGAAGCCGAAGGCCGTCCGCTGCAGCACCCAGCCGACGAGCGCCGCCGCGAGCAGGGCGAGCGGGAAGCCCCAGTGCAGCCGGAAGCCGTCGACGAGCGCCGGGACGCGCGCGCTCTCGTCGATGAGGGGCGTGCGGGACAGGACGTTGGCCGCCGTGGGATCCTTCATCGGGCCGTTCAGCAGGAAGCTGACCACGTTGAGGGCGACGTAGTTGAGCATGATCGTGCTGATCACCTCGTGTCCGCCGGCGCGCGCCTTGATCCAGCCGGGCACCGCGGCCCACAGCCCGCCGGCCAGCGCGCCGAGGAGCAACGTCAGCGGGACGTGCAGCGCCGCGGGCAGGCCGCCGCCGACGAGCCGCGGCAGCCAGTGGCCCGCCCAGGCGGCGGACAGCGCCCCGAACGCGAGCTGCCCCTCGGCCCCGATGTTGAACAGGCCCCCTCGGAACGCCAGCGAGACCGACAGGCCGGCCAGGATGTACGGCGTCGCCCACACGAGCGTCTCGCTCACCGCCCGCGGCGACCCGAACGCGCCCTCGAGCATGCCGGCGTAGGCCTCGAGCGGGTTGCCCCCGGCCAGGGCGATGAGGACGCCGCCCAGGACCATCGCGGTGAACACCGAGAGGGCCGGCAGGAGCAGCGGCGCGAACAGCCGGTTCAGCTTGTCTCGCATCCTCGGCAGCTCGGGGCGATCACGGTTGCCCCTTGGCGTCCTTGGTGGGCGGAACCGTCGTCTTGAGCGTCCCGTCGAGGAGCCCTCTCCGGAGCTCCTCCATCTTCGTCTTCACCTCGGGCGGGACCTTGCTGTCGAGATCGTGATACGGCGCGTACCCCGATTTGCCCTCGAAGTTCCCGGCCGGCAGCTTGCCTTCCTTGGCCATCTTGATGAGGTCGAAGGTGCCCTCGGTGATGAGCTTGACGGCGCTGGAGAGGAGGACCTTCTGGGCCTCGGGCACCGTGTAGTACTGATCTGTGTCGACGCCGATGGCATAGACGCCCTTCGTGGCCGCGCCGAGCAGCGCGCCGTTGCCCGTCTTGCCGCCGCCGCCGAAGACGATGTCGATGCCCTTGTCGATCATCGAGACGGCGGTCGTCTTCCCCCACTCGGGATCGGTGAACGTCTTATCGAAGCCAACGTCGTTGTGGTAGACGACGCTGATCTCGATGTCCGGCTTGACGTGGCGCGCCCCGGCGCGGAAGCCCTCGCCGAAGCGATAGACGGGCGGGACGGCGTCGGTGGCGAGCACGCCGCCGATCTTCCCCGACTTTGTCATCATCGCGGCCAGCGCGCCGACGAGGAAGCCGCCGTGGTCCTCCGGGAAGATCAGGCCCACGACGTTCGGCTTCTGGGTCGCCTGGAACTGGTCGATGCCGATGAACTTGACGCCCTTGAACTGCTCGGCCGCGGCGTGCGTCGCCTCGGTGAGCCCGAAGCCCGACGTGATGACAACGTCGTACTGCTCCTCGGCGAAGGTCCCGATGTTCTTTGGGTAATCCTTCGGATCCGTCGTCTCGATGTACTGCGTCGTGGCGCCGAGCTCCTTCTGCGCCCGCTGGATCGCCTCCCAGGCCGACTGGTTGAACGACTTGTCGTCGATCTTGCCCATGTCGGTGACGAGGCCCACGCAGAACACCTCGGGGCTCGCGCAGTCCGCCCTCTTGCTGCGGGTGCACGCCGGGAGCGCGCTGGCGAGGGCCAGCAGGACCGCGATCGCGAGGCGCCGCTTCTTCAACATGCCGGATCTCCTTGTGGAAGGCCGCATTGGACACCGGGCAGCGCACCAAGGCAACCCGGCGATCGAGCTCATGCGCGCACCTTTGCGCACATCGACCCGGCGGACCGAGCCGATGTGCGCAGAAGATGGCGCGATCGAGGAGCAACTTTTTTTTGCGGGGCGTTGTCACAGCCGATCGGTGGCGCCCGACATGCGACGGGGCGCGCCGACGCAGCCTGCCCGAGGAGGTCCTTCATGAATGGTCCCGCCGTTCGACTCACGCTTTTTTGTGCGCTCATCGCGTCCGCCCTCGTCCCTTCGGGGGACGCGTCGGCCTGCGGTGGTGAGGAGATCATGCCCGCGATCGATCACCGGGTGATGGGGGTCGCCCAGGCCGAGCAGGCCCTGCGCGACGGCCGGGTCGCGGCGGCCGCGGGGAGCGTGATCCGGATGTTCCCCGAGATCCGGCGGATCTCCCACGACAGGGACCCGCTGCTCAACCGGGCCTTCCGCGTCCTCGCCGTGGCCACCGCGCGCGCGGACGGAGCGCTGAAGGTCCGCGCGGAGCTGCCGCGCGAGCTGCTCGAGACGTGGGGCGGGGCGTCGGCCGAGGAGCGCAAGGCGAACGTCGACTGGTCGATCCGCGCGCTGCGCCGGCTGAACGAGCAGCGGAAGAACGAGCCCGCGCTCCAGACCGACCTGGGCGAGGCGCTCGCCAGGGCGCCGGAGCACCGCGGCGAGGCGCTGCAGCTGCTCGCCGGCCTGGCGGAGAAGGACCTCCTGGCGAGCCCCGAGGCGTACGCGGCGCTGGCGCGGCTGCGCGCGCTGTCCGGGGACAGCGCGGGGCACGACGCGGCGGTCGGCCGGTGCGAGACGATGGCGAAGGACACGGCCCTCTGTAGAACGAGCCGCGCGATCGACCCGCGCCCGCAGAGCTGACGCCGATGCGCGCCCGTCCGCTGCTCGCCGCGCTCGTCGCGCTCGCCTCGGGCGCCGCCGCGTGCACCTCCGAGGACGCGCGGGGGCCCGAGCCCGCCGCGCCGCTCTCCGCGGGCGGCGGCCTTGCGGCGGCCGCTGCCGGCGCCGCGTCGGCCGTCGCTGCGGCGCCCGCCGGCGACCCGGCGCAGGGGCAGCGGCTCGTCGCCGAGTACCAGTGCAACCGCTGCCACGACGGGACCGGGCAGGCGCCCGCGCCGCGCGACGCCCACTGCGTCCAGTGCCATCAGGACATCGCGGCGGGGCGGTTCCAGGCGCCGGCCGCGGCGATGAAGCGGTGGAACGAGAACCTCGTGCAGCTGCGCGACGTTCCGTCGCTCGCCGCCGCCGGCGACCGGCTCCGGCGCGACTGGATCCGCGGGTTCCTGCTCTCGCCGCACGACCTCCGCCCGCGCCTGCACGCGACGATGCCGCGGCTCGCGATCGGGCCCGAGCAGGCGAGCGACATCGCGGCCTACCTCACGCGCGATCGCGGCGAGCGGCCGCGCGAGCCGCTGGAGAACGCGAGCGCGGCCCGGGGGCGCGAGCTCTACGAGGCCAAGGGGTGCGGGACCTGCCACGCCTTCACCGGGGCGGCCGGGCTGACGGCGGTCGCGCCGGTGAAGGCGATGGAGAAGGAGACGCGCGCCGCGGTCGCCCTGGCGCCGGATCTGCGGCACGCGCGCGACCGGATGGAGCCGGCGGACCTCGTCGCGTGGGTGCTCGATCCCGGGGCGATCAAGCCGGGCACGCCGATGCCCCAGGTCCCGATGTCGCCCGCCGAGGCGCGGGACATCGCGGCCTTCCTCGTGACCGCACAGCTCTCGCCGCGGGCGCCGGCGAGCGCGCCGGCGAGGCTGCCGCCGCTGTCGCGGCGGGTGACCTACGACGAGGTGGACCGCAGGGTATTTCGCGGCACGTGCAGGCACTGCCACTCCGAGCCGGACTACGCGCTCGGCGACGGCGGGCCGGGGAACACGGGCGGGTTCGGGTTCAAGCCGCGCGGGCTGAACCTCGCCACGTACGAGGGGATCGCGGCGGGCTACGTCGACGATCAGGGCGAGCGGCGGAGCGTCTTCTCCCGCGGGCCGGACGGCGTCCCGCGCCTCGTCGCCGCGCTCCTGGCGCGGCAAGCGGAGGAGGCCGACCGCGCGGATCCGGCGGTGCGCGGGATGCCGCTCGGGCTGCCCGCGCTCGGTCCGGAGGAGATCCAGCTCGTCGAGAGCTGGATCGCGCAGGGGCGCCCGCAGTAGCGGCACGACGGGGCGCAGCGCGGCGAGGCGACGGACCGGCGTCAGGCGGGGATGCCGGCCTGTCGCGCGCGCCCGGCCGCCCGCAACTGGCTCCTGACAGGTGTGGACGACCGCAGTGAGAGCGATCCCTGCGCCGTACGGCGTCGATGGATGAACCCTGCGGCGAGCGACCGGGACCGGGCGATCG
>JAICEP010000028.1 GCA_025924095.1 Sorangium sp. | reverse complement strand
TCGCGGCGCGCCCGCGCCTCTCGGAGGAGATCCTGCGCCTGCTGCGCGGCGGCCAGGCGCGCCGCACCATCTACCTCGCGTGGGAGACGGGGGTGCTCGACGTTCTTTTGCCGGAGGTCTCGGCGTTGCTCTACGACGATCGCGGCGACGACGGCCCGGGCCAGCGCGTCTGGCGCGTGCTCGACTACGTCGACCGGCGCACCGCCGCGGACCGGCCGCTCGACGATACGGTGCTCTGGACGCTCCTGCTCCTCGAGCCGATGAAGGAAGCCTGCGACGGGGTCCGCGACCGCGCCGCGGCGGTCGCCGACTTCCTCGAGCCGCTCATCGACCGGCTGGCCATCTCCCGCCGCTACGCCGACGGCATGCGCCGCATCGTCGCCGTCCTGCCGAGGCTGGCCGGCGGCCGCGCCGGCCGCTTCGCGCGGACGGACATCTTTCAGCCCGCCCTCGACGTGCTGGCCGCCGAGCTGACCGCGCGCGGGGAATCCACCGAGGCGATCGACCGGCTCCGCTCCGCCCCGCAGCCGCGGCGCCACCACGCCGATGCCGCGCAGCACCGGCGCTGATCGGCGTCTGACCGTGGCCGGCGCTGGCCGACGGTGAAAGCCGGTGACGAGGGCGCGGACGGACCGGTCGGCGTGGAACATCGCCGGGGTTTCTGGTTTCATAACAGCCCCCTGATGTCCTCTCCGGCCGCGCGCCTGCGCCCTGCTCGTCCGCCCGCTGTCTCCGCGTCCCGGCGCCGGCTCGGCGGCTGGGCGCGCAGCCTGCTCGTGCTCGCGCTCGCCTGCGCCGTGTCGCCGCTCGCGGACGCGCAGGTGTCGCTCCTGCACGAGTTCATCGCGCCGGACCCGGCGGAGGACGTCTCGCTCGCCACGACGACGCTCGACGGAGGGCTCCCGGCGGCGATCCAGACGCCGAGCGGCCTGGCCACGGCGCCCGATCCGCAGCGCCCGCCGTCGAACCAGCAGCAGGTCTACAGCAACGTCGGGTCCGACGCCGGTCCCGAGGCGTCCTACGAGCCGGATCGAGACACCCGCCGGCCGAACGTCGAGCGCTACGACGATCCGTTCTCCCCGGCGACCGCGCCGTTCAAGCGGCTGCAAGCCTACGACGCGGTGAGGGCGGACTACTCGCTCGTCGTCCGCGATCGAGGCCTGAAGACCCTCAAGGCCGACGGCTCGGTCGCGGCGGGCGACGAGGCATTTTACGGGGACATTTCGGTCGATCTCGTGCCGAACGAGCCGGTCCGGATCCCGACGGTCGGGCCGGACACGCGGCTCGTGCGCATGCACGTGAACCCCGACACGCCGGTGGTCGTGCTGCGCGACGGCGCCGACAACTGGTTCGTGCGCGGCACGAAGAGCGCGCGCGTCCGGCTGGTCGTGCAGCTCGCGATCGCGCGCGCGACCTTCGGCAGCGATTTCGCCGACGTCGACTGGGGCAAGCTCGCGCCGTACCGCACGCCGCAGGAGGCGTCGCACGAGGCGGCGTTCCGGCAGGTCGCCCAGGCGATCGGCATCTCGCCCACGATGCGGCCGCGCGACGTCGTGCAGAAAATGGTCGAGTACTTCCGGTCGTTCACCCCGTCGGACGACCCGCCCAAGGGGAACGGCGACATCTACCTCGACCTCGCGCTGTCGCGAAAAGGCGTGTGCCGCCACCGCGCCTTCGCGTTCCTCGTCACGGCCCTGCACATCGGGATCCCCGCGCGGATGGTCGTCAACGAGGCGCACGCCTGGGTCGAGGTCTTCGACGGCTCGCTCTGGCACCGCATCGATCTCGGGGGCGCCGCCCTCAACATGGACCAAGAGGTCGATCCGAGCCGCCCGCCTTACGTGCCGCCGCCGGACCCCTACAGCTGGCCGGAGCAGCGCGACTCGGGCCAGGATCTCGCCGAGCGGACGCGCGCCGAGCAGATGCAGCAGGGGCCGCCCGGCCCGGGCGCTGCCGGTAGCAGCACCGCCGCGCCGCCGCCTCCACCGCCGGCGCCCACGTCCACGAGCGACGCGACCGGGCGCGCGGAGCGCACCGACGTGGTCGTGACCGCGCTGGACAAGGACATCCGCCGCGGCTTTCCCCTCCACCTGCAGGGGCAGGTCAGCAGCGACGGGGCGCCGTGCGGGCACGTCCGCGTCGACGTGATCCTGACGGGGAACGCAGCGCCGCACGGCGTGGCGATCGGCTCGCTGTCGACCGATGAGCGCGGCCGCTACGACGGGGCCGTGATCATCCCCGGCGACTTTGCGCTCGGCGACTACGAGCTCGCGGTCGCGACGCCGGGCGACGTCCGTTGCAAGGCCGGCCGCACCGAGACGGCCGCCCCGTGAGGGATGCGCCGGCACGCGCCCCGGAGCCCCCGCGCGTGGCGGTCGGCGCCGTCGTGTTCGAGCGCCGTCCGGACGCGTCCGGTGCGCCCCGCGTGCTCCTCGTCCGTCGCGCTCACCCCCCGCTCGATGGCGCATGGTCGCTCCCCGGCGGTCGCGTGGAGCCAGGAGAGCGGCTCGCAGACGCTGTCGCCCGCGAGATCCGCGAGGAGACGGGCCTCGAGATCCGCGTCGGCCCGCTCGTGGAGGTCGTGGAGGTCGTGGAGATTCCGTATCACTACGTGATCCTCGATTACCTGTGCGAGTCGACCGGAGGTGTCCTCGCTCCAGGCGACGACGCCTCCGAGGTGGCCCTCGTGCCAGTCCCCGAGCTGCCGGCCTATGGTCTCGCCGACGACGCGCTCCGCGTGATCCGTCGGGCCCTGGCGATGGCGACCGCGGGCTGAGACCTCGCGATGCGGGGAGAGCCCGACTGGCCGCAGCCCGCGGAGGCGGGATGTCGCCCGAGGCGCGACTCTCCACGTTGAGAGTCCAAGGTCGTGTGGTGACAGCGTTATTTTGCCGCCCTACTGCCCACGACATGCGCCGGCGACAGCGCTAGGTTTCACGTGGGTGTCGGGATGAGCGCTGGTTCAGCGATCGTGAAGGGTATGGTGGTTGTCGCGGCGGCGACCCTGCTCTTTTCTCCTCTCTGCTTCGCGCGGCCCGAGGCCGACGGCGCTGGCCTCTTCGCGCTGCCCGCGCCGCGCGCATTGCGCGCCGCCGCGCCGCCCGCCGCGCGGGGCGCGCCCGGCAGCTCAGGCGAGTTCGCGGCGCGGATCGCGCGAACGCTCTCAAGGACCGTCGAGCGGGTGGCGCGCTCGGGTATCGCCCCGATGTTCCTCGGCCTCCACGGGTTCGGTGTGACCGTATCCGGTGAAATGTGATGAGCGCGGCTACCCTGCCATGAGCAATGGCTGAATGAGCGCGCGTCGGACGCTCGTGGCGCTTCCGTCAACTCGAATTCGCGCGGGTGTCGACCACGGCGTCTGCATTGCGGCGCTTCTGGAGACAGCGTAAACCGGTAAGCCTATGAGCTCGACGCGAAGAGCGAGGAAGGAGGAACAGAAGGAGGAGCGACGGCGGCTCATCATCGACGCAGCCTGGCAGCTGTTCCAGGAGACCCCGTTTCTCGAGGTCACCATGGCGCAGGTCGCCGAGCGCACCAGGCTCGCAAAGGGCACCCTCTACCTCTATTTCACCACCAAAGAGGAGCTCTTCCTCGCGGTCGTGGATCAAGAGCTCGCGAAGTGGTTCCATGAGGTGGAGTTCCGCCTGACGCATTTCGGCGCGTCCCAGGGCGAGGCGACCGCGGCGCGCCCCCGACCCTCGCGAGCGCGCCGCGGCGCGCCCGCGGCGTCCGCCCCGGATGCCGCGGCCGGCATCGCCTCGATCCTGTCGACGACCCTCGTGGCGCGCGACGCGATGACGCGCTTGCTCTCCATCCTCCACAGCGTCCTCGAGCAGAACGTCAGCTACGAGGCCGCCCTCCGCTTCAAGCTTTCGCTCCTCGCTCACGTCGAGCGCACCGGGGCGCTGATCGAGCGGTGCCTGCCGTCGCTCACGCCCGGGCAGGGCGGCCCGATCCTCGTCCGCATGTATGCGCTGCTCATCGGCATGCGCCAGGTCTGCGACCCCAGCGACGTGATCCGCGATATCCGCAGCCGGCCTGAGATGGGCCTTTTCCGGATCAACTTTGGCGAGGAGATCCGGGCCTCGTTTGCCATCCTCCTGAGCGGAGCGATCGCGCCGCCGCTCGGGTCCGAGCGGCTCGGCGCCCCGGTCCTCCGCGGGATGACCTCAGTGGAGCGGCGCCGCCCGGAGGGGTGAGGAGCGCGCGCTCACCACGGATCCCGCGCCGACATCGGCGGCAGGTGATCGGCGAACGGCTGGTTGAGGATGCGGGCGATGACGGACTTCCACGTGGTCGCGTCGTTCTCGAAGTCCTCGTGCCGTCGCGCCTCCGAGCCGTGCGGAGGGGGCCTCGTGTTGGGCCCCTTGATCCACTCCGCCCGCGGAAACACGGTGGGCCGATCCTCCCTGTTCTCCGTGAGGAGCGCGAGGACGTCGGCGTTCTCCGGGTCGAGGAGCCCCGCCTCCATGCCGAGCAGCGAGACGCCGCTCGTGCCGGGCACCCGCGGGCGCCGCTCGAGCGCGTTCGAGACCAGGTAGAGGAGCGACCTGCCGTACACCTCGCAGTGGTCCTGGAGCTCCGCCTCGTCCGTGAGCGTGAACAGGGCGAACCGGCGGACCATGCCGCTCTTGATCGACGGCATGTACGTGTCGCGGAACGCGTCGATGGCGCTCGCCGGAGCGAGCAGGGAGAGCGAATCGATCGGGAGCCCGAGCCCGAGCTGACCCCGCATCGGACCGCCCTCGATCCTCCTGCCCTTCTCCGAGGTGACCAGCTGGACCAGCGGCGCGAGCAGGAACGTGCCGCTGGAGTGGGCGACCAGGTGGAGCTCGATCCTCGGGTCCCTGTCCATCAGCGACGCGAGGCGGCCGATCATCTCGCGGAGGCCGCCGTGATCGGCGTCCATCGTCGCGTCGCCCGCGGCGAGCTTCATGCGATCCCACTCGGCCTTGCCGCCCATGCGCCGGACGAGCGGCTCCAGGGCGTCGTCGCGCCGATCGATCATGAACCCGAACGCCCTGGGATCATAGCCGTCGTGGCGGCGGCCCTCCGTGGCGCGGTGGAGGATCTCGAGGAGGCGCGGGTAGTGGTCGGTGTCCCAGAGGAGCTCCAGGGGATAGATCTCGTGGCCGAGCAGCTTCGGCCGGAGGCGCGACATCCGGTTGATGGCGTCGATCTGCCGGCGGAGCCCGCCGCCCGCGACGAGCAGGAGCCGGCGGCGCCTCCAGCCCTCGGTCGCGCTCAGGAAGTCTTCTTCCATGATGATGCGGACGTCCTCCGAGGACGTGCCGTAGGCCCCGCGCTGCTGGAGCTGACCGTGCATGTCGACGCTGATGAGGTGCGGCCGCAGGCTGGCGAACGTGCGGCTCGCGGACGTGAGCGGGCGCAGCGAGCGCGGCTGGCTCAGGCGGATGGGGACGCCGAGCCGCCCGACCCACGCGTCGAAGCCGTACTGGAGCCAGTCGTCGTAACAGAGCCGCCCGAAGCCGCTCTTGCCCCAGCCGGGGCCCCAGGAGTTCTGGAGCCAGAAGCCCTCCGCGTCATACCCCACGATCGTGAAGGCATGGCCGCCCCAGGGCGCGATGAACGGGTTCGTCTTGTCGACCGGCGGGATGATGCCGTTCTTCTGCGTCCCGTAATACCAGCCGTTGAACGGGATGAGCGCCGAGGCCGCGATGATCCCGACCTCCGCGAGGGCGTTGTGCATCGCCGGGAGGTCCTTGTGGTTCACCCTTTGATACAGGCCGAGCGGCCGGAGCATCGCGTCCGCGGCGCGCTCCGGCGTGAGCGTGCCGTGGAGATCGTTCGGGTCCCACGGCCACTGCTCACAAGAGCAAATACCGTGTTTGTGCCAGCCCTTCATGGCGCCCCTCAGGCTGGAGCCCCTCGCGTCGTCCTCGCCCGGGTACTCGTCGTATCGGCGCGCCATCGTGTACACCATGTTCTGGCTCACGAGGCCGTACTCCGGGGAGACCTTGCGCTTGCGCAGCAGGAAGTGGGCCACGGTGGCCACCGTGAAGCCGGTACAGCCGTTGTTCCTGCCCTGGTCGAGCACGGGCACGCCGTAGTCCATGAAGCGCTCCGGTGGCATGACCGGAGGCACCTCGATCATCGTCGGACGATAGAGGGTGTCGCGGAAATCGAGGACGTCAGCGCGGGCGTCGGTCGTGATGTCCCCGTGACGCTCGGCGAAACGCTCGGAGTCGATCATGGTTTCCGATCTCGTGAAGTCGCCGAGTGTCGCACGGGCGGCGCTCCTGGCAAAGTCGGCTGCGCCCGCCCCTGGGGCGAGTCTGCTCGTGCTAGCGTCGCACGAGGCGGCGCCGCCGCGCCCCGGCCAGAGGTGGGATGAGCGAGGACAGCCGCGCAGGGGGAGGAGGCAAGAGCGCGCAGGGCGACGTCGGCGACGTCGCGCCGCGGCTCGAGGCCGAGGTGCTGAGGCGACTCACGTCGTTCCGAGGCCGGCTCGGGGGCGAGCTCGGCGCGCTGTTCGATGCGCTCGCCGCGCGCCTCAGGCTCCTCGAGGGCGAGCCGGGCGAGGGCTACTTCTCCCACCCGACGGCGCTTCCGGTGCTCGAGCTGCCGCTCTGGGTCGCGACGCGGCCCGGCGGGCCGGCGCCCGAGCCGGACGCCGGATCGCGGGCGCTTCCGCCGCTCGCTGTCGATCTCGCCGAGGCGGCGGCGGTCGGATACCTGCACGTCCGCATCGAAGACGACCTGCTGGACGAAGGGGTGGGCGAGCCCGGCGCGGCGGTGCTCCTGTCCGGGGCGTTGTTCGCTCGCCACCAGGCGCTGCTCGCTCGCTCGCTGCCCGGCGGGAGCCCGTTCTGGGGCCTCTTCGAGGAGGTCTGGCTGGGATACGGCGAGGCGATGCTCCTCGAGCGGCGGCTGCACCGGGGCGCAGGTCCGCGCGACGCCGCCACGTTCCGGCGGGTGCTCGCCCGCTCGCGCCCGCTCGTGCTCCCGGCGGCCGCGGCCCTGTTCGCGCTGTCGCAGGCGGAGCACCTCGCGGCCCTCGAGGAGTTCGTCTCGGCGCTCGCCGCAGCGCACCAGCTGTTCGCGGACCTGCTGCACGCCGAGAAGGATCGCGCGCTCGGGAACGCGACGTACGTGCTCGCTCGGCTCGGAGCGCAGGTCGAAGCGAGGGATGAAGGACAGCCTCAGCCGAGCGGCGCCGCCCTCGCTGGAGGCGAGCCGCGTCACGATCCGGCGGGGCGCGGCGCGACGGCCCTGCGCGCGCAGCTGTTCGCGCGTGGCGGCTTCGACGCCATCCTGGAGGAGGCGCGTTGTGAGCTCGCTCGCGCCGAGGTCGCCGCCAGGGCGCTCGGGCTGCCGGAAGCCGCGCGCTTCTGCAAGAAGCGCGGGCAGTACATGACCGAGATCCAGCGGCGCGTATTCCTCGCGTTCTTCGGCGCGCTCACCGGCGAGCCCGTCGCGAACGGCGGCGCGCCGCGCTGAACCGGCGCGCGGACGCGAGCACGCGCGGACGCGCCTGCTTGTACTTGCTAGCCGTTTGGAGGTCTCCTAGCCTCCCGAGCGAGAAAGCGAGGAGTCGTGATGTCGAAGAAAACAGAGGCAGAGCTCATCGGTCGTGCCGTTGTGGATTCGAGCTTCCGCCAGCAGCTCCTTGCCGCTCCTGAGCGCACCATCGAGGCGGAGGGGTACGAGGTCGGACCGGAGACGCTCCAGCGCATCCGCGACGCCGCGACCTCGACGCCCGAAGCGGTCGATGCGGCCATCGCGACCGCGGCGCGTGACGGCGGAGTCGGTATGTGACGCTGTCCCCTGCCTCAGGGGCGACCGCCGTCTGGCCCTGGATCGAGCCGGAGGACAGGGGGGTGTGCGAGCGCTCCTGGTCGGCGCTGCTTTCCGCGGGGGCGCTCAGGCGCGGTGACACGGCATGGGGGGCGCTCGCGCTCGCGCGCGGCGTGGGCGCTCCGCCGGGTCACGGCATCCCGTGGGCCAGCTGGGCGCTCCGGCTTTGCGGCCGCGTGTCTTCACCCGCCGCGGCCGGCGATGTCGCCGTGGCGATCGCCGCGGTGGCTGCCGGCGGCGTCGAGGGCGCTCCGGACGCGCTCGCGCGGGGCGCGCTCGCGGCGCGTCTCCTCGCGCGTCACGCGGACGAGGCGCGCGCGCGCCGCTGGCTCGTCGACCTGGCCGAGCTCGCGGAGGCTTCGTGGCGCCGCAACCCGGTGGTCGCGGGCGCCGGGCCGGACGCCGCGGCGGGGTGCGCCGACGCCGCCGGCTCGCGCGAGGTCGTCGCCCTGTGGACGGCGATCGCGCTCGTTGCAGGCGACGATCTCGCGCCCGCGCGCCGCTTCGCAGAGGCCGTGGCCGAGCCGCTCGCGCTGCTCGACGGGCTCGTGCGCCTGTGGCTCGATCCGGCCGCGCCGGACCTGGCGGCGCCGACGCTCACGCCGCTCCTCGCGCTCTGGTTGCGCGGCGCGGATCTCGCTCCTCCGCTGCTCCGCGCGCTCTCGGGCGAGCGCGCGTCCCCCGTGCGCCGCCGCGAGATCCATGGCCTGCTCGCGACCCGCCCCTACCGGGCCGCGCTCGCCGCGCGCATGCGCGGCACGCTCGCGTCGGCCCGCGAGGCGGCGGCCAGCTCGCCTCGATCGCGCCCGACCGAGCGCGGCCTCGTCGAGGCCCAGCGCGAGCTTGTCGACGCCCTCGGCGAGCGCCTCCGCTTCTTCGAGGGGCTGATGTCGTTCCGCGATCTCCTCGACGCCGGCGCGGCGCTCGGGCCATCGCGGCCGCAGGGCGACCGGGCGCCGCGCGAGGACGCGAGCGCCGATCTGCAGGCGGCGGTCGCGTTTCTCGTGGAGGCGGCGCCGTGGTCGGAGTCCTGGGAGGTGCAGCGCTTCGGCGTGCTCGGGTCGCGCGAGCAGCCGGTCGGGCACTGGTTCGTGCGGGCGACGATCCTGAAGGCGCTGATCGAGATCGGGGAGGTCGGGCGCGACGTCCGCGCCGACGCCGCGGCGCTGCTCGACGAGATCCCGGCCGGAGAGCTCCGCTACTTCGGCGCGTTCCGCGAGCTCCCGCCGGACGCCGACGACCTCTCGATCATGCTCGAGCTGGTCGCCGAGACGGGCGCCGCCCGGGACCGCGCCGAGACGTGGGTCGAGGTCATGCTGACCAACGTGGGCGAGGATGGCGTCGTGCCGACCTGGTTCTACCGCGGGCCTGCGGGGCCAACCACGCCGGGCGCGGCGTGGGCCGGCGACGACTGCGCGGCGGTCCGGTTGAACCTGCTCGCGGGCCTGCTGTCGTTCGACGCGGAGCGGTTCGCGCGGCTCATCGACGCCAACGTGCGGCGCGTGCTCGACGGCGCCACGGAGGGCGGCATCGAGGGCGCCTGCTTCTACGACGCGTCGTACACGGACCTCGCGTTCCTCCGCTTCGCGCGCCTCTACCGGGAGAGGGCAGGGGAGGCGCGGTGGGCCACCGAGGTCGCCGCGGTCGAGGCCGCGACCCTGTCGCGGATGCTCGGAGCGCAGCGGCTCGACGGCGGCTTCGGGACGCCGCTCCGCACGGCCGCGTGCCTCGAGGGGGCGGCGATGACGTCGTCGCCGGACCCGCTGATGGTGGAGCGGGGGCTGCGTTACCTCGGCGAGCACCAGCTCGTGGACGGCTCCTGGCCGGCCGAGCCGCTCTACCGGGCGCCGATGAAGCACGGCCGCGAGGGGCACCATCAGGGCAGGGCGCTGACGACCGCGCTGTGCGCGCGCGGGTTCGCCGCGGCGTGGTCGCGGCGGCGGCGCGGAGGAGAGCGGCGCGCATGAGCATCGAGAAATCGACGGAGATCGTGCGGATCCTCCAGGCGCAGGAGATGCGCGGAGAGCAGATCGTGAACCACGTCCGGTTCGTGTTCGCGCTGCTCTCCGCCTACACGTTCACGCACGTGTGGACGGTCAACACGCCGGCCGCGAACCAGGTCTTCGCGATCCAGATCGGCGGGTACCTCGCCTTCTCGCTCCTGCTCTACGCGTTCTTCCGGCTGCGTCCCGGCGCCTACGCGGGCTGGCTCAAGTACGTGAGCATCTTCGTCGACCTCGCGCTCCTGACGCTCACAGCGCTGGCGACGGCGAGGAACCACTCGGGGATGATCGAGTACTTCTCGAGCTACCTCGCGACCGTCTACGTGCTCTGGAACCTGATGTCGGGCTTCCGCTACAGCCTCGCGGCGTGCCTGTACTCGGCGGGGCTGTCGGCCCTCTTCAACTCGGTCGTGCTCGCGATCACGGTCCACTCCGGCGCGATCCCGATCAGCCCGGTGTCCGTCTACGGACAGAACGCCATCAACATCGCGGACCAGTGCCAGCAGGTCCTCTTCATCGCGCTCCCGGGCGTCGTCGCCGGCATCATCGCGCGGATGTCGCGCAACCTGGTCCTCCGCGCCGAGATCGAGTCCCTGGGCCGTCTCCGGCTCGAGCGCGAGAAGCAGGAGCTCGGCCGGTACCTCTCGAAGGACCTCGTCGACTTCGTCCTCTCCGACCCGGGGCGGCTCAAGCTGGGCGGCACGCGCCGGCACGTCTCGGTGATGTTCACCGACATCCGCAACTTCACGCCGCTCACCGAGTCGGTCGAGCCGGAGGTCGTGGTCTCGTTCCTGAACGAGTACTTCACGGCGATGGTCGACATCGTGTTCCGCTACGGGGGCACCCTCGACAAGTACATCGGCGACGGCTTGATGGCGGTGTTCGGCGCGCCGCTCTCGGTCGAGGACGCGCCGAAGCGCGCCGTGATCGCGGCGATCGAGATGGTGCAGGCCCTCGAGCGCATGAACCAGCGGCAGCTCCTCGGCGGCGGCGAGATCAAGATGGGCGTCGGGATCGCGACCGGCACCGTCATCTCCGGCAACATCGGGTCGCTCCAGCGAATGGAATACACCTGCATCGGAGATACGGTAAACACGGCCTCGCGCCTCGAGCAGTTCAACAAGGAGCTCGGCTCCAAGATCATCATCTGCCAGGCGACGTACGCGAACCTCGACGACTGCGTCCCGACGCAGCCGACCGGCGCCCTGAGCATCCGGGGCAAGAGCCGCCAGGTCCACCCCTACATCGTGGACCACCAGGAGCTCCCGCCGGCGCTCCTGGAGGCGCTCCGGCAGCAGCTCCTCTCGGCGCCCCGCCCCATCGCATCGATACCGCCTCGGGCCGACGCGGCGCTGGCGCCCGCCGCCTGGCAGAGCACGGATCGCGAAGGAGCGCAGTAGCGTCGCGGCGTCAGGAGGGCGTCGCGCGGAAGCGCCGCACCCGCGCCGAGCCGGGGCCGCCGTCCTGCGTCGACAGGCCGAGCGCCGTGCGCGCCGGCGCGTGGAGGCGCTGGAGGACGCGATCGAGCAGGCGGAGCGCGCCGTCGCTCATCTTCACGCCGCGCGGCGAGCGGTAGCCGAACGCGACGCCGTCCACGACCTTGTAGGCGTTCTCCGTGGGCGAGGCGGGGCGCATCTCGACGACCAGCGCGCCGTCGCGCGTCTTCATGATGACGACGATCTCGCCCGGGCGCGCGGAGGCCTCCACGAAGGTCCACCCGCCGGAGGTGGCCTCCTTGATCCCGAGCTCGAGCACGCGCTGCAGATCCTGCCCCGCCGGCGCGAGCGTCGTCGCGCCCTCGACCCGGATCTCCCCGCCCGGCGGGACCACGCCGCTGCCGAGCGGCATCGCCGGCCGCCGCATCTCGCGCGGCCCGGGGAACGACCACATGTCCGGCGTGATCTCCCCGCCCTCGCGGTACGCCATCTCGATGAGGCGGCTGCGCTCGCGGGAGAGCGCGTCCTCGGACCAGCCGAGGCACGAGCGCATCATCAGCGTGAACGGGTCGAAGCGGAGCTCGAACGACGCGGGCGCGCGGGTCATGAGGTCGTCCGGAAGGACGAGGCTGTGGAAGATGCGGACCTTGCACGGCAGCTCGCGCGCGCGCTCGAGCGTGCGGCGGAACGTGACGGGGCCGTCGCCAGGCAGACCGAGGAGGATGTCCACCTCGATGTCCGTGAAGGTCGAGAGCTCCTCGATCACCTTCGCGAACTTCGACTCCCGGAAGGGGCGCTGCGTGCCGTCGCCGGTGTCCTTGTTGAGCGGCGGTAGCCGCGCCTCGAGGGACACGCGCGCGGCGCCGCGGAGGAACTCGAGGTGCTCGTCGTGCACGTGCTCCGGATCGATCGACGCCATCAGCGTCGCCTGCTTGAAGAAGCCGACCTGCTTCTCCGCGGCCACGAGGTTCCGGAACGCCTCAGCGTTCAGGTTGAGCGGGGCGTCCACGACCTGCGCGCCCGGGGCGCCGGCGTCGCGGAGCGCGCTCAGCTCCTCGACGAGGTAGGCCTCCGAGAAGACGCCGGCGCCGGCGTCGCCCGTCGAGACGCCGCACGCCGGGCAGCTCACGACGCCGCCGCGGCAGATCTCGATCGGGACGATGCGATCGGTCGGGAGCAGCTTCATCCGGATCGGCGAGGGGAGCTCGTCGGGCGCCACGTGAGGCGCTTCGCCCGTGGAGACCCAGCCGTCGGCCGTGAAGACGTGCAGCCCGGGCACGGTGCGCAGCGCCTCGGAGGAGCGCTCGCTCAGGCGGACGATGTTCCGGAACGTGAGCTCGTTGCCGTACACGAGGGCGTCGATGCTGGCGGCGGCGTCGCGCCAGGGCGCGAGCGCGAACATCGCGGGGCGCGCGAGGGGACCGCAGAGGACGATCGTGCGCCCCGGCCGGTTGCGCTGGAGGTGGCGCGCGACCTCGATGAACGTGGGAAAGGACCAGACGTGCGCGGCGAGGCCGACCACGTCCGCGTCCACGGTCTCGACCTCCGCGATCCACGCGTCGAGATCCCTCGTCTGCGCGTCGATCCCATGGATCGGCACGCCGGCGAGCTCCGGATCGGCGAGCAAAGAAGCTTCGACACGACGGATTCCATGGCTGAACGGCGCTCCCCCACCGTCCGGCATGGTTGACTCCATCGCGAGTAGCGCGACGCGGCGTTCGCCAGGCATCCATGGGAGTCTACCAGGGTGTCTCGCCCGTCGGGGAGTCCGTTCGCGCTCTCTGTTGGCTCCCGCTCCCGTCCGCTCCGAGGGCGTGCGGGGTTACGCCCAGGCTTACGCCCGGCGCTCGCGTCCGGAGTTGCATCCGGAGCGCGTCCGGGCTTTCATAGTGCCCGGGGCGAAAGAGGGGGAAAGGAACGTACCGGATCGCCGGAGTGCGGCGGTCTGTCGGGTTGCGCGCTTCGTGGCGTGGACGTGGCGCGCCGCGGCGAGCGCTCTGGACTGCGCAGATCGTTCGCCCGGGTGATTCGTCACGCCGGGTCGGTCATCGTCATCGAGCGGGCCTGCGCTGCGCCGGCTGCTGGCCAGTGGGGGCTCGCGTCGCGTCGAGCGTCGCTCCTCCGTGCGTGGGGGAAAGAGGGCGCGCCGCCCCGCGGAGCGGCCCCCGTTTCCGAGGAAAGCCGAGGGGAGCCATGTGTGGCAAGCACGTGATCCTGGTTGCAGAGGACGACGTTGACACTGCGGCAATGCTGCAGGAGCTCCTGACGCTGGAAGGGTACGAGGTCGAGCTGACCGCGACCGCGCGCGCGGTGCTCGACGCGCTCGCGGAGCGACGCTTCCACGCCGTCCTCCTCGATCTGACGATGCCGGGAATGACGACGGACCGGTTCGTCTCCGAGATCGCGCGGCTCGGCACGCCCTCTCCCCTCATGATCTTCTCGGCCCGCCTGCCCCACGAGATGCAGGCGATCGCCGAGCGGCTGCACGCGGCCGCGCTCATCCCGAAGCCGGTGGACATCGATGTGCTGCTGAGCACCCTTGCGAAGGTGGTGCTCGGCTCCGCGGGCCAGGAAGGTTGACGCTGCCCGTTCGATCCGCGCGGCGCGGCGGTGTCGCGCGCCGCTGTTCCGGTGGGCCGCGCTGCTGCGCACCCCCGCGCCGGTGGTACGATCGCAGGCTCATGACGTGGTGGAGCGCGACCGAGCAGCGCGATGCTCACCCTGGCAGGCCGCAGATCGGACAGAGAGCGGCTTCGCCGGAGCGCGACCGTGCTGTAACATCGGGCTCGACCGCCGACGATCGAGCACGATGCGCACGCCCGAACCCCTCCTGCCCGATGACCTGTCCGGCTTGAGGACCGTTGACTCCGCGCGGGTCCACGGCGTGAGGGGCGTCGATCGAGCGGGCTCCGCTCCGAGATGCCCCCCGCGGCGCCCATTGCCGCAGAGAGACCTTCATGCGCCCCCTTCCTCGCAGAACAGGCCTGATCAAGCGGACCCCGAGCAGGGATTCAGGGCTTTCCCTGTTTCGCCGTGACGTCAGGCTTTCGCATAGTGGTTGATGCACCGTGCCTGCCACTCCCTTGAAGAGGATCCTCGTTGTCGATGATGATCCGGATATTCGAGAGACCCTCGCCGAGCTCCTGCAAGAGGAGGGCTACGCCGTCGCGTCGGCGGCGCACGGCGGCGAGGCGCTCAGCGCGCTTCGAACGGATCCCAGGCCTGGCCTCATCCTGCTCGATCTCATGATGCCCATCATGGATGGCTGGCAGTTCAGGGCAGAGCAGAAGAAGGACCCGGAGCTCGCGTCGATCCCGGTGGTGATCATCTCGGCGACAGGCCGCGACGAGTTCGTGTCCTCGCTCGGCGCCGCGCAGTTCCTCAAGAAGCCGATCAACCTCGAGCAGCTGCTCGCCGCGGTCGAACAGCACTGCCGGTGACGGCGCCGTGCCCCTGTTCGTCTACGGCACGCTGATGCGGGGCGAGCGCTCGCACGGGCTGCTCGGGCGCGCGCGCTACCTCGGGGGCGCGCGCACCGCTCGGTCGTTCGAGCTCGCCGACCTCGGCGCCTACCCGGCGCTCGTGCGCGGGGGCTCGAACGCGGTCCTCGGGGAGCTCTACGAGGCGGATCGGGAGACGCTCGCCTCGCTCGACGTCTACGAGGGCTGCCCCGATCTCTTCCGGCGCGAGCCGATCCAGCTCGACGGGGGCGCGCCCTGCGAGGCGTACCTGATGCCTGCGGGCCAGGCGCTGGGGTGTCCCCGCATCGACTCGGGGGACTGGCGGGCCCGGCGGCGATGAGCGCGTCAGTCGGGGCCGGCGCGGCGCGCTGGCCGTAGCCCCGGCGGAGGGGGCTCGTCCTTCTCGGGCCCCGTCCTGTCCTCGACGACGAGCAGCAGCGCCGGGAGCTCGCCCTCGTCGGCCTGGAGCCGGAAGGCGGAGAACGACAGCGTCCGCCGCCCGGCGTGCGCGAGCACGGCCTCGAGGCGGAAGTCGACAAGCGCGGCGCTGCGGCGGAGGACGTCCCGGAGCCGCTGCTCGAGCTGCGGGGTGTTCCACCCGGCGTCGAGGGCCGAGAGGGGCCGCCCCTCGATGTCCCCGAGCGGGACCATGAACAGCTCGCAGTACCGCCGGGTGGCCGCGCGGATCCGGAGCTCGCCGTCGAGCAGGAGGAACGGGTGGCGCAGCACCTCGAAGACGGCGGAGATGCGATCGCGCGCGCCCGCGAGCTCGCGCCCGGCGCGCCTCGGCGCGTCGCTCTCCAGCCAGCAGATCACCGCGCCGTCCACCTCGTTCCCGGTGGTCCGGAAGGGGCGCGCTCGCATGAGATAGAGGCGCCCCTCGCGATCCTCGACCTGCCGCTCGACGGTGCTCCTCGTGTCGAGCACCTCGGCGACGACGGGCGCGATGTCGACCGCGCTCCTCGGCATCACCTCGAGGATCGACCTGCCCACGTCGCTCGCGACGAGGCCGAGCAGCTTGTCGGCCGCGCCGGCGACGCGGCGGATCCGGAGGTCCGCGTCGACCATCAGGACCGGGATGTTCATGCTGCCGAGGAGGTTGCGCAGATCGTCGTTGGCGAGTCCGAGCGCGACATTGCTGCTGCAGAGCTCCTCGTTGATGGCCGTCAGCTCCTGGTTCGTCGACCGGAGCTCTTCGTGGGCGGACTCGAGCGCGTCGTTCATCCGGTGCAGCTCGTCGTTGCTCGCGAGGAGCTCCTCGTTCGTGCAGAGGAGCTCCTCGTTCGTTGCCTCCAGCTCATCGATGAGCGACTGGAGGTACTCCCTCGTGGTCACGAGCTCCCTGCGGAGCTGGGCGATCTCCAGATCCTTCCGGGGATCGCTCTGGACCGGATCGTCGCCCGGCCGATCCAGCCAGGGCCCGCCCGACTCGGAGAAGATGACGAGGAAACAGCGCCCTTGTGGGAGCCGCACCTTGAGCGGCCACACCTCGACGTCAACGTCCCGGCGCCTGTCTCCCTGCCGGACCTTGATCTGCTCCTTGCGGGCCATCGCGCCCGAGTTCATCGATGCGTCGAGGGCAGCCCGGAGGCTGAGCAGGAGCCCCTCCCGGGCCATCTTGAAGAGGTGCAGGCTGGCGTCGCCCGGCGCCGGCTCGAGGTAGGGCCCTGTCTTGCCCCGGAACTGGACGATCTGCATCTCCTCGTCGACCACCACGCCGGCCGGGGCGTAGCGCGCCATGACGATGGCGTCGGCCTCCTTGCGCACCGCGTCCATGATGAGCCCCTCGGCGCTCCGTGGCTTTTCCTTCTCCAGCGCGGGCGCGGGCTCCAGCGCGGGCGCGGGCTCCAGCGCGGGCGCGGGCTCTAGCGCGGGCGCGGGCGCGGCGGGGAGGCCGGGCGAGCAGGTCCCCTCGGAGGCGGCGCGCTTGCAGAAGATCCTGTGGGTCCTGTCCACGACCCCGAACAGGTCGGACATCGTGCTGATGCTCTCGGAGGAGCCGAGGAGCAAGAAGCCCGTGGGCTTGAGGGCCTGGTGGAAGGTGTGCAGCAGCCGGCGCTGCAGGCTCGGCTCCAGGTAGATCATCAGGTTGCGACAGCTGATGAGATCGAGCTTCGCGAGGGGCGGGTCGGCCGCGGCGTTGTGGCGCGAGAAGATGCACAGGTCGCGGACCGCTTTGTTGACCTGGAAGCCACCGTGCACCCTGACGAAGAAGCGGCGCAGCCGGCTGGGCGAGACGTCGAACGAGATGCTATCGACGTAGATCCCGGCGCGCGCCTGCTGGATGGCGGCCTCGCTCAGGTCGGTGCCGAAGATCTGGACCGCGTTGTCGCTCGCGTCGGCTTCGAGGAACTCGAGCAGCGAGATCGCGAGAGAGTAGACCTCCTCGCCCGTCGAGCAGCCCGGCACCCAGAGGCGAACAGGGGAGTCCTGCGGCCTCTTGTGCATGAGCACCGGGAACACGTGGGTCTTCAGCGCGGCGAAGGCGCCCGGATCGCGGAAGAACGTGGTCACCTTGATGAGGAGCTCCTGGTAGAGATGCTCGAGCTCGTCCGGGTCCGCTCTCAGTTGATCGAGGTACTCCTGCAGGGCAGCGAGCTTGTGGAGCGTCATTCGACGCTGGATGCGGCGCTTCAGCGTGCTCTTTTTATAGTGGCTGAAGTCCACGCCCACCGCGGCGTGAAGCAGCCGGAAGAGCTTGCCGAGATCCGGGTCCACCCCCACGGATGTGCCCTGCGCGAGCCACGGGGTGAGCGCGCGACCGGGGCGGCCCATCCTCACGAGCTCCGCCGCGATCGCCTCGACGCCGAGGGAGAAGTCGACGCCTCCGGCCGCGATGGCGTTGCGCGGGAGCGCCGGCCGCTCGGCGGTGCGCGGGTCCTCCGCGAAGGTGACACCGCCCTCCGCCTTCACATCCTTGAGTCCGAGGGCACCTTCGCTCCCGACGCCGGACAGCACGACGCCCACCGCGCTCGACCCCAGCTCGATCGCGAGCGAGCGCAGGAAAGTATCGGCAGGGCTCGGGCCGCCCGCGCCGCGCGGCGCGAGCTCGACGCGAACACCGTCGAGCGTCGCACGCGTGTCCGGGGGCAGGACCTGGACGTGACCTGGCATGAGCCTCGCCCCTGGCCGAAGCTCGGTCACGGGGAGCGGGCTGCTCTGCGCCGCGAGCTCGAGGACCGGGATCTCCCCAGGATCTGCGCTGTAGCTCAGCACGAGGGAGAGGCTCGTGTCCCTGCTCGGCATCCGCCGGAGGAGCTCCGCGATCGCGCCGCGTCCACCGGCCGACGCGACGACGCAGACGACCGGAAAGCGCCGCTCGTTCCCGGAGTGCGGCTCGCCCGCCGCGGCCTCCTCCCCGGCGTCCTGAAGCGGGTCCGGCGCGCGCCCCGGCGCAGCCGCCCTGCCGGAATGGGGCGCGGCGTCGCTGTGGCCAGGTGCCCTGAATTGCGTCCGGCGTGACTTCTTCTGTTCCGGCATTGTTGGCTTGAACGGTGAAGCGTTCTCTCTGGCGTCTCGCTGCCGCGGGATCTGACAGGGGCGAAGCTAGGGTTGCTGCGAACGATCGGTCAACGTGCCTGTCCTTGCCGGCGCGGAGCGCCGGACACGGCGCCTGGCGGCCACCCCACGCGTGCTCAGCGCGCCCCTTCCAGGCGCTTCAGGAGTTGTTCGAGCTGCTCGATGACGTGCGCCGATCGGTCGGACGCCATGCGGGCGGAGTCGTTGAGCCTCACCAGCGTCCTTTCATCCATCTTCCCGCTGGGCTGGAGCCTAATCATGGCTTCCAGCGCGGCGTCGTGGCGTGCCCGGGCGACCTGGGCTGCCGCCATCGCGCGGCGCAGACGTGTGCGCGGGGGTTCCGGGCTCTCGACCCTCGGCAACCTCCTCTCCGGCGGCTCGCGCCGCGCCTTGTCCTCGGCCCGCGCCTCGTGCTCGGCGGGCGCCGCGCGCGGCGCGGGGGCCTCGTGCGCTTCCTGCTGCGCTCGATCCGCCTGGCTCCCCGCCTCGTGCGCGCGCTCCCCGCGCTGGTCATCGGCGCCTATGCGGAGGCTGACGCCGAGCTCCCGGTCCGCGCTGGGCTCCTGGCCGTCCTCCCACCCCCGCTCGTCGACAACCTGCTTCGTCGCGTCGTTGACGAGGAACACCTGATCCGCGTCGTGGAACCGCTCGGCCCGCAGGGCCCGCAACGAGGCGCGCGCCGTCTCGAGCGAGCGGATGTGCTTCATGAGCGCGAGCCGCCTGCCCCGGAAGCGAACGTAGATGCTGTAGGTGGTCTGGGGCGCCATCTGCATCGCCTCGTGGGCCTGGCCGCGTCACGCGGTGCTCCTCGCTCTTCTCGACAGCAGCTTCCAGGGGTCAGCTCGTCGTGGCGCCGGGTCGAGGATGCGAGTACGCCGCTGTGTCACGTTCCCGCCGGTCTGCCGCCGTGAGCCCTCCGCGCGAGCTCTGGGGGCGCGTCCTGCTCTCCGCCTCACGCCTCAGGTACCGTCGTGAGCAGCACCAGCCTTCCGGCGGTCCGCTCGGCCGTTCTGCAGGCGGTGCGCACGAGCTGCCACTCTGACTTCACGAGCTCCGCCATGAGCGACCTGTCCTGAAAGAGGGCTTTGCACAGGGACTCCTCGGCGTCATCGCCGAAGGAGAGCACGCGTATCGCGATGGCGAGCGCGAAGTCCGGGGTCAGCCGGACGCGCAGGTCGACGTCGGGGGTGGAGACGTGGAGCGCGTGCTCGGCGAGGGCGACCTCGATCCTGTCCGCGATCGACGTCTCCGTGTCGGCGCGCCACTGGAGCGAACGGCACGTCTGCCGGATCAGCTCCTGGATCAACCGTCTGTCGCAACCCGATCGTGTGCTCATACAGCCCCCCTCGACAGCCCCGTTCCCCTGCGGAGAACCGCCCGGAGAGCGCCTGTTATCGGACAGAGCGCGCGATGGTCACCATGGCGCGGTTGAACGATCAGGACCGCTCCCCCCAAGGCTGCGCTCCTCCGGGTCGCCCGGGCGATTCCCCTTCGACTCCCCGATCCTCCCCCTCACTGTCCCGAGGCCGAAGTCCCGGTTGACTGTTAGCTCTACCTCAGCTGCAGCTCGACCGACCGCTAGGGCAATGAGGAATCACTCGTCAGGGATTTCCTGTACATTTGCCGTGTTTGAACAGGGGATCCGCGTGCTGGCTCAGGCAATTCCCTACTTCCGGCGCCGTGGCGGTCGATGGCGGGCTCGGCTCACCGTCGCCGGTTGACGACGGGCCGCGGTCGGCGTGCACCGCAGCCGTCGCCGAGGGCCGCGGGCAGGTGGCGCGCGCCTCAGGTCGTCTTGGCCTTCGAGCGCCGGCGCTCGCGGCTCGAGCCTGATGCAGGAGCCGAGCCGGCGGTCTGCCGCGCGCTGCGCGGCGGCGCTTCCGTGACCGACAGGTCAGCGACGGCGCGCGCCTCCGGGGTGAGCAGGCCGTGCATGAAGAGCTGGAGCACCTGCGCACACCAGTCGGCGATATCTGGCCTGGAGGGCGCGTCGATGAGCTTGCGGACCAGGCGATCGAAGGCGCCCGAGATGAGCGCCGCGATGACGCTCGGATCGAGGTCGCGCCGGTAGAGGCCGATGTCGATCGCGTACCGGACGCGGCTCTCCACGAGGCACGCGACGCGCTGGGCGAACTCGTCGATCAGGTAGGCGTAGG
>JAICEP010000027.1 GCA_025924095.1 Sorangium sp. | reverse complement strand
GTGCAAGCAGGTGATGAACCGCAGGAACTTCGGCGGCACGAGCGGCATCGTCGTCGACGTGTGTCACCGCCATGGAACATGGTTCGATTCCACCGAGCTCGCTGGCGTGCTGGCCTTCGTCGAGACGGGTGGCGTCGCGCAGCCGCCGCTACGCGCTGGAAAGCTCGAGGGCGCCGCGGCGCTGGCGGCCGAGGGCACGCCGGCGCCGCGGCGCCCGACGCGGCACTACCATCTGCGGCGGACGGACGATGGCTGCGAGCTCTTCTGGATCGACGGGGACCTCGTCTCCGCATCCCAGCCGCTCGTGTGCCCACCCGACCTCCAGGTGGGCGAGCGCCTCCGCCTGACCGGCAAGACCTGCATGCGCGAGTCGGCGCAGACACCGAGCCGGGCCGTGCCGGTCGTCTGTCCGCTGCCGCTCACGAACATGGAGAAGGCAGACAGGGCGCCGCCCGACGCCGGGGCGCCGCCCGACGGCGGCAGGTGACCGAAAGGTAGAATCGCGCAGCCAGGCTCCTCCTCGGAGCATCGGAGTCCGAGGGGGGACGTATGAAGCACGCGGATACCGTCGTGATCGGATCAGGCTCCGGCGGGCTCACGGCCGCGCTCGCGCTCGCGCGCTCGGGACAGAAGGTGATCGTCGTCGAGCAACACTACCTCCCCGGCGGGTGGACCCACAGCTTCTCGCTGGATGGCTATCTGTTCAGCCCGGGAGTCCACTACATCGGCGGGCTCGGCCCCGGAGGCCCCGTGAGGCGGCTCTACGAGGGGCTCGGCCTCGCGGGAGATCTCGAGTTCTGCGAGCTCAACCCGGACGGGCTCGATCACCTGATCGTGGGCGACGATCGGCTCGACGTGCCCAAGGGCCTCGAGCGGCTCATCGCCCGGCTCACGGCGCGGTTCCCGCACGAGGCCGCGGGCATAGCGCGGTACTTCCGCGTCCTGCGCGGGCTCAACGACGACCTCGTCCGCCTCGACACGATGCTCGAGTTCCCGAAGGTGCTGCTCGTGCCGTTCAAGGCGCCGGACCTCGTGCGCTGGGGGTTTCGCACCCAGGAAGATCTGCTGAACGCGACCATCCGCGACCCCCTGCTGCGCGCGTTCCTGGCCGCGCAGGGGGGCGATCACGGCCTCTCGCCGTCGCGCGTGGCGCTGCCGATCCACGCGAGCATCGTCTGCCATTATCTCGACGGCGGGTATTACCCGCGCGGCGGCGCCAGGCGCATCCCGCTCGCGATGATCCGGGCGCTGCGGCGGCTCGGAGGGCAGGTCCGGATGCGCGCGCGGGTGAGGCGCATCCTCGTCGAGCGCGGGCGCGCGGCCGGCGTCGAGCTGGAAGGGGGAGAGATCCTGCGCGCGGCGAGCGTGGTCTCGAACGCGGACCCGGCGATCACCTATGGCGAGCTGCTGCCGCCCGAGCTGACCGCCCGCGAACGCCGGAAAGTCCAGCGGATGGAGTATTCGGTCAGCCTGCTCAGCGTGTTCTGCGCCGTGGACATGGACCTCCGGTCGATGGGATATGATTCAGGCAATTACTGGTGGTACCGCGGGAGGGACGTGGGGCGCATCTACGAGCGCGCGGAGCGCCAGCTGCCGCGCGGCGCGGTGGACGGGCTGTTCCTGACCATCACGACGCTGAAGGATCCGGGCCACCCGACCCGGGGCGATCACCACACGATCGAGATGTTCACGTTCGTGCCCCACGGGCCCTTCGCGCGCTGGGACAAGACCCGCACGGGCGAGCGAGGGGCAGAGTACGAGAAGCTCAAGGAGTCGCTCGGGGATCAGATGATCGCCGCGGCGGAGCACGTCATTCCCGGCATCTCCCGCGCGCTCGCGTTTCGCTCGGTGGCGACGCCGCTGACCAACGACTTCTACTGCGCCTCGCACCGGGGCGCCGCCTACGGCACCGCCAAGACACCCTGGCAGCTCGGACCGCTGTCGTTCTCCATCGGGACGAGGATCCCGGGGCTGTACCAGTGCGGCGCGAGCACGCTGAGCCACGGGGTGGCCGGCGCCGCGATGTCGGGCCTCATGGCGGCGCAGCGCATCACCGGCGTGGCGCGCGTCGAGGATCTGCTCGGACCGGCAGACGGCTCGCTGCGGGTCTACCCCGCCGACCGGCCGGAGGAGTGGCTGCACGAGAAGAGCAAGGCCAGCGCCGGGGCGCAGGCCGACGCGGACGAGCGCAACGAGACGGCGTGAGCGCGGCGGAACCGGCGGAACCACGCGACCGGAGCGCCCCTCTCGGCGGAGCTACCCCGCGGGCGTCCTCGACCGGAATGTGATCTGCACGAGCGGCATCACGTTGGGATCGTCCTGCGTCTCCCGCTCGAACTGGAGCACGTCGTAGTAGCCGCACCGCGGCTTGCCAGGATAGTCGCGGCAGACCTCGGGCCGCGCGTCGTAGATGGTGCAGCCGCGCGTCGTGAGATCGAGGAAGCGGCAGACCCGGCCGAGCACCGGATCCGACTGCCGCCGGAGGATGCGCTCGCCGCTGTAGCGCTTCGTGAAACGCTCCTCGGCGGCCTCGAGCGTGAGACCGAAATGGCGGGCGAGCCGGCGCATGTCGCGCGGCGTCACCTCGACCCGCTCGTAGATGGAGCAGCAGTAGGCCGGGCACTTCGAGCAGTCGTAAGAGACGCGGCGCTTGGCCTTGAGGGTCGTCGTCATGGGTCGTGAGGGACGTGCAGCCGATGCGATAGGAAGAGGCGGAACGCTCGCTGGCAGGCAGGCAGCGGAGCATACGCGGCCGCGCAAGCCTCCGCGACGGCGAAGTACCCGCGACGGCGCGCGCTCAACATAGCGCGACGGCGCGCCGCGACGAGCGCGCGAGCGCGCGCACCCTCACTCGTTGAACCCGAGCTGCTCCCGGGCCTCGGCCAGGCCGTCGCTCACGGCGAAGACGATGAGGTCGCGCGCCTCCGCGTTGCGTCCGATCCAGGTGACGCGGTCCTTGCCCGCAGCGGGCGGCGCGTTCGTGTGGCCGCCCGACCAGGCGATGCCCGTGAGGGCAATGTTGAGGTCGCCGACCGCGAGGAACGCAGCCCGGTTCCCCCAGCCGTTGATCGCCGTGTTGAGCGTCGACGCCCGGTTGCCGATCGAGCCGATTACGTCGGCGGCGAGCACGCTGAGCTTCGGATCCACGCCGCCCGTCATCACCCGATCGATGCGGCCCTGGTACTCGCGAAGACGACCGGCCTCGGCGCCCTGCGGCGCCCACGAGGGGGTGAACGCCTTCAGGTAGGCCGCGAGCAGCGGCCAGAGGTCGATCGGCGCCGTCCGTGAGAAGGCCGAGCCGTTGGTCTGGAGGATCTTGACGGCGCGGTGGATAAGGAAGAGCCGGACGTCCTCGCGCGGCGAGGCGACAAGGGACTGCCCGAGGACGATCTTGGGCGGGCTCGAGGAGGCCGGGACGCAGACGGTGCCGAGCGCGCCCGTCACGTAGACCTGCAGGTTGGGGAGGCCGTACGCCGCCCCGATGCCGCGGGCCAGGTCGGTGATGTCGGCGTGCTGCGGCGGCAGCGGGGTCGCGCGGATCGAGTCGAGATCGAACGGCACCGCGGCGTCGAGCAGCGGGCCCGTCTTGAGCAGGAGCTCGCGGAACGCCGCGGTCATGAGGTCCGGGGCGAGGTGGACGTCGAGGCGGGCCGCGCCGGCGGCGTTGCCGGCGCCGCCCATCGCCGCCTCGCGGCCGTCGAGCGCGGCGACCGTCGCGCGCGCGATCCTCGAGGCGCCGGCGCGGCCGCGGAGCTCCGCGACCGTGGCGACCGTCGCGAACAGGTACGGCTCGAAGCGGCCGGTGGTGAGCGCGCGGCGGGCGTCGGCGAGGGCGCGATCGAGCAGGACGTTGGCCGCAGAGACCTGCTCGGTGCGCTGGTAGTAGCCCGCCAGCGCGCCGAGCGCGAAGTCGTCCTTGGGCCACGTCTTGCGGGCCGTGAGCAGCGTGGCCTCGGCCTTCTTCAGGTCCCCGATCGACTCGTAGATCTCGGCGAGCTCCGCGGTGCGGCGGCACTTCTGCTCGGGCGCCTCCGCGGCGTTGATGAGGAGGTTCTGCTGCTCCAGCGCATGGACGCCGTCGCCCTCGCGCTTGTAGAGCGCGACGAGGCGCTCGCGCGCGCTCACGTCGCCCGGCGCGCGCTTCAGGATCTCCTGGTAGGCGAGCTCGGCGCGCTCCGCGTTCGGGAGGTGCTCGTCGTAGAGCTCGCCGAGGCGGAGGTAGATCGCGACCTGCTTCGCGGGATCGGGCACGAGGCGCGCGAGGCGGATCCAGGCCTGCTCGGCGCCGGTCCAGTCGCCCTCGCCGGCGCAGACGTCCGCGAACGCGGACAGGGCCTCGACGTGGTCGGGGTTCGCGTCGAGCGCGGCGGCGAGCGCCCGCTTCGCCGCCGCGGCGTCGCCGACGTCAGCGAGCGCGCGGCCGCGGAGGACCTCCATCTCGACCCGCTCCGCCGGATCCGTCACCGCGTCGAGGCGGCGCTCGAGGAGGGCGGCCAGCTCGGCGCGCGCGCCATCGGCGACGTAGATCGCCTTGAGCCGCGAGAAGACGTCGGCGTACGACGGGTCGACCGTGGCGACCGCCTCGAGGACGTCGCGGGCCCGCGCGGCGTTCTGGACCTTGTCCTGCCAGAGCACCGCCGCGGCATAGAGCGAGTGCGCGCGCCCCTCGGAGCCGACGCTGGCGCCCGCCGCGGACTCGAGCGCCGCCGCGGCGGTGGCCGCCTCGCCGCCGCGCTCGAGCGCGTCGGCGAGGTCGAGGTGCGCGACAAGGTAGTGCGGGACGAGCGTGATCGCGTGCCGGAAGAAGGCGACCGCGTCCTCGATCGAGCCGGCGAGGAGGGCGTCCTTGGCGGCGCGCACCGAGAGGGCAGCGGCCTCGGACGGGCGATCGGTGCGCTCGATGAGCTGACGATCCGCCTCGATCGCGAGGGCGTGCTCCGCCTTCGCGCGGGCGTGGGCGGCCATCTGACGCAGCGACCAGATGCCCCGGGGCTCGTTCCTGTACGCGATCTGGACCGGCTCGAACGTCTCCTCCCACGGGAGCAGGCGCAGGCGCAGGCGCGCCGACAGGAGCGCGTGCGCGATCGCCTCGGGGCCGTCGAGGACGCGCGCGATCTCGAGGGCGATCGGCTCGAGCTCCTCGTCGCGCCCCTCACCGATGAGGAAGGAGGCGACGCGGCGGAGCGTGGGCAGGTGGTGCGGCGTCTCCTCCAGGACGGAGCGGCGCCAGAGCAGGGCGCTGCCGGCGTCGCTGCGCCCGAGCTCGTCGAGCTCCGCGAGGCGCTCGTAGATCTCGAGGCGCTCGGTCGCGTCCGCCGCCTCGCGGGCGCGCGGGATCAGGGCGTCGACGAGCTCGCCGGCGCCGTGGCCGGCGACGGCGGCGCGGTAGAGGGCGATCGGCGCGAGCGCCTCGTCGCCCGCGGCGATGGCCTGGCCGGCGCACGCGGCGGCCTGCGCGAGATCGCCGGTGCGCTCGTACTCGAGGGCGGCCTCGAGCGCGAGGCGCGCGGCCTCGATGCCCGTCGCGGCGCGGTCGTCGGCGTCACCCGCGGCGCCGCCGTCGCCGCCCGGGTGGAGGACGCGCATCAGCTCGGTGGCGCGCTCGGCGCGCCAGGCGGCGCGGTCGGCCGGAGGCTCCGGCGCGAGCCGCTCGAAGAGCTCGCGCAGGCCGATGTCCTGCGGGCGCGAGCGGTGCGCCGTCTCGAGGAGCGACGCGGCCGACGCGGGATCGGCCTCGGCGACGAGGAGCGCCTCGCGGACGAGGTCGTGGGCCCGCTCCAGCGGGTCGGTCGCGCTCTCGCGGCGGGTCCTGAGCCACTCGAGGAGGCCATCGCGGTCCACGCGGGCGCGCGCGCTGCGCTCGCCGAGGTGGAGCGCGACGGGGAGCTTCGGATCGATCTGCGCGGCGCGTGAGAGCAGGCGCTCACCCTCGTCGTTGTCGCCGCCGTCGAGCAGGCGGATCGCCGCCTCGGTGACGAGCACCGCGGCGCGCGGCCCCTCCTCGAGCGTGAGCGCGTGCTCCGCGAGGATGCGGGCCGCGCCGACGCCGCTCTCCTGCGCGGCGCGGGCGCGCGCGGCGCCCTCGTGCTGCGGATCCGCGGCGCGGGCGCGATCGAGGTCGCTCATGGCCGCCCGCTGATCCCCCGCGACCTCCGCGATCACGGCGGCGGCGAGCGCGCTGTCGCGCTCGGACGCGACCTCGCGGAGCGCCCCGATGGCCCTGGCGACGCGGGCGCCGCGATCGCCGTCGAGATCGAGCTCGAGCGAGAGGGCCCGGAAGAGCGGGCTCTCGGGCGCGCCGTCGCCGTAGGCGAGCACCGCGCGGGAGAAGGCGTCGCTCGCGTCGATGCCGCCCTCGGCCGGGACAGCCTCGCGGGAGAGCGCGCGGCCGAGGACCGCTGCGGCGCGGGCGCCGGGGCCGCCGAGGGCGCGAACGCCCCGCGGCGCGGGCGCCCCGTCGGCCGCCGCGCCGTCGCCCGCGCCGCCGGCGTCGCTGAGGGCGGCGCTCGTCGCGGCGCAGAGCGGCGCGAACTCCGGATCGTCGGCGAGGGCGGTGAGCCACGGCTCGATCTCGCCCGCGGAGCCGCCGGCGAGCGCCGAGAGGACGATGCGATCGGCCGGCGAGAACGCGTCGCCGTCGTCGAGCGTCGCCTCGCGCGCGGCGGCGGCGTCGCCGAGCTCGATCGCCTGCGCCGCGAGGGCGCGGCGCGCCTGGCCGCCGTGCGAGCCGGAGGCGACGGTGCGGAGCGCGCCGAGCGCCGCCGGGCGGGTCTCCTTGCGCGCGGCGCTCAGGGCGGCGGTGAGCCACGCGACCCCGGGCGCGAGCGAGGTGCTGCGCAGGGGATCGAGGCTCGCGAGGCCCTCGGCCAGGTCGCCGGCGCGGAGCAGGGCGCGGGCGCGGAGCAGCGCCTCGTACGGCGTGGCCGGCGCGGAGCGGCCGCGCCGCGAGGCGCCGCGGTGCGCGGCGACCTGCGCGCACGCCGCGGCGAGCGGCGCGAGCTCGGGCGCGTCGGGGAGGCGGAGCTTCGCGATCGTGGCGGAGGCCGCCGCGTCGGTGTCGGGCGCGGCGAGCGCGTCGCAGAAGCGCTGGACGTGCGCGCGCGGATCGGCGGGGTGCATCCGGGACGCGAGCTCCAGGCGCTTGTGCGCGCCCTCGGGGTCCGCGAGCGAGATGCGCGAGAGCTCGGCGCCGAGCGCCAGGTTGTGGCAGCGCGCGGCGGGCGTCCCGAGGATGCGGGTCTCGCTCTCCAGCGCCTCGAGCACGGCGGGCAGATCCCCCTCGCGCATCAGGAGCCCGCGGAGCTGCCGGTGCGCGAAGATCAGGCCCGGCGAGAGCTCGCGCGCCTCGGCCGCGATGGCGCTGGCGGTGGCGTCCTCTCCGGCCATCACGAAGAGCTCGGCGACGGGGAGCAGCGCGCGCGCCCGGGCCGCCGGGTCCTCGATGAGCTCCGCCTCGGCGCGGAGCCAGGCGGCGCGCGCCGCCCAGACGTCGCGCTGCTGCGACTGGACGAGGATCGCGCTCGCGTCCTGCTCGCCGTCGAACACGGACGCGGGCGGCGGGATCGACGGCAGCGGCGGGAGGCTCTCGGGCGCGCGGGCAGGCCCGGACGAGCGCGGCGGAGCGAACGTCGGGCCGACCTCCGGCCTCCGGCTCGCGACGCGCGTCTGGGCGAGCTCGTCCTCCATGTCGGCCGACCCGTCGAGCAGGCTGGACTCGTCCACGAGCTCGCCGGGATCGCTCTCGATCGTGGGCTGATCCCAGTGGCTCGGGGGGGCGGACGGCACGCCGGCGTACGGTCGGGTCGTGGGCCCGGGCTCGTCGAGGGCGTTCGTCTCCTCGTCGTCGAAGCCCGTCGTGTCCTCGTCGTCGAAGCCCGGCGCCTTCGCGAGCCGGCTGCTGTTGACGGCGCTGGGCGGCGCGAACTCGAACGGGGAGTCGCCGCCGTCGGGGATGGGCGTCGCGCGATCACCCGGCTCGGCGGTGTCCTCGTCCTGCACCTCGCCCGGGCGCCCGGTCTGCGGCAGCGGGGGCGGGGCGGCGGCGGGCGGCGGGCGCGGCACCGGAGACCTCGCGGACGCGGCCCGCGCCGGGATCTTCGGCGTCCGATCGCTGTGCGCGAGCTCGGCGCCGAGCGAGGCCTTCGCGTCGCCCGGCCTGCCCGAGCGGGGCGTGGCCGCGGGGCGGGGCAGCGACGGAGGCCGCGGCGGCGGCGGCACGGGGGGCGTCGCCCGGCGCGGCCCGGTCAGCGCGGGCGCCGAGGTCACGACCCCGTCGTCGGGGTCGTCGCCGCGCGGGTCCTCGAAGAGCATGTCGAGCAGCGCGTCGCTCTCTCCGGCGCTCTGCGCCGGCCTCGCGGGCACGGGCACCGGCTCGCGCGAGAACAGCTGCTTCAGGCCGCCCTCGCCGGCGCGCTCCCCCTCCTCGGCGCGGATCGACTGGATGAGCTCGTCGGGGATCTTGGCGAGGAGCGTGGCCTCCTCGACGTCGTCGTCCGAGACCGCCGCGCCGTACATCGCCGGCGGCGGGACCGTGATCTTCTCCTGCGACGGGGTGCCCTCGTCGCCGCCGCCAGAGGAGCTCTTGGACTGCGGATTCTTGCTGCTCACCGGACCCCCATCCCGAGCTTCTTCCGAAGCTCGAGGTAGCTCTGCGAAAGGACGAACGCGACCAGCTGGCGCGCCCGCTCGCTCTCGGCGACGACACCGCCGAGCTGCTCGCGCGGGGTACTGAGGATATCCGAGAGGACCAGCGAGACGTCGCCGGCGGCGACGACGGCCATGCGGTCGATGCTCCTGCGCGCGGCCTGCGCCCAGTGGTGCGGGTCCTGCTGGCTCGAGACGATGCGCTGGCACACCTCGGCGATGGACTTCCGGGTGGCGCGCGACATCTCCTTGTGGATGGCGCGCGAGACCTCGCCGAAGACGGCGTAGGGCGGCTGCGGCACCGCGAAGCCCGCCTCGATGCACGCCGCCGCGACGAGCGAGGCGACGGTGTTGTCGTCCCGGGTCCGGAGCGACGTGATGCCCCGGCGCAGGGCGAACGCCTCGCGCGCGATCGCCGAGCGGGAGGCGGCGTCGAGCGGCGTCGTGACCTCGGGGCCGAGCACGAGCGCCGGCAGCGGGCCGTAGACGCCCGTGGCGCCGTGCGGGCTGGGGCCGCCGACGTAGAGCTCGAAGTCCGTCTCGAAGCTGAGCGCGCCCATCCACTCGGCGACCGCGACGCGCAGCGGGTGGCCGCCGCGCGAGTCGATGCGGTCCTTCTTGCCGACGCCGAGCGACACGAGCGAGGGGCCGAGCGTCACGGAGAGGGTCTCGGCCATCTTCGCGAAGAGCTCGCCGACCGGCCCGCTGTCGAGCGGATCGGCGATCTCGGCCATGGCCTTGGCGTCGAGGGCGATCTGCGGCCGCGCGGGGACGCGGGCGTCGATCTTCCTGAGCTCCGCGGAGATGCCGTCGTCGCTCCGGCCGAGCGCGACGAGCGCGCCGAGCGTGGCCTGCCGGAGCGCCGCGTCCTGCCCGGCGCCGGCGATCTTCGCGAGGAGCGCGACGCGGTCCGCGTCGATCGGGTCCGACGCGAGCGCCTGGATCAGCGTCGCCTTGGCGCGGCCGAGCACGCGGGTGCGGAACGCCGGGTCGTAGTCCGTCGTGAGGACGAGGTCGATCGCCTCCCCGTCGTCCGGGGCCTCGTCGAGGAGCTTCGCCGCCGCCCGCTCGGCGCGGCGAGGCGCGCCGAGCTGGTCCCGGTAGATGGCCATCGCGAGCCGCGCCGCCTCGATCCGCCCCGCGGGGGTGTCGCGCTCGACCATGAGCTCCTCGAGCAGGCGCGTGGCCTCGTCCCAGGAGCCGACCCGCGCGGCGACCCGGACGAGGCGCTCGCGGACGGGGAGCGTCGACAGCCCGGCCCGGTGCAGGCTGACCAGCACCTCGAGCGCTTTGTCGTGCTCGCCCAGCTTCTCGTATGCGTCGACCGCGGTGATCCCGGACATGAGGCGCTGCTCCCCGGGCGCCTTCGCGACGCGCGAGAGCTCGGCGTAGAAGGCCGCCGCCTGGCCGAGGTCGCCCTGCGCCTTCGAGATGTCGGCCGAGAGCGCCAGCGCGCCGATGTGGTCCGGCTCGAGCAGCGTCACGTTCTCGAGCGCGGCGAGCGCCTCGTCGAGCTTGCCCTTCTTGCGGAGCACGCGCGCGCGCTCCCAGAACAGCTTGCAGATCTCGAGGTCGTTGTCGGCCACGCCGAGCCGCCGCTCGACGATGTCGAGCAGCCGATCGTCCTCGTTGCGCGCGCGCACCCGGCGGAACAGCCGGTCGAAGGCGACGCCGCGCCGCGGGTCGCGCGAGAAGGCGCGGTCGAAGGCGATCTCCGCGTCCTCGTGGGCCTCGGTGTGCTGGAGGAGCAGGAGCCCCGCGCTCTCCCAGAACCCCGCGCCGCGCGCGTCGTCCTTGCAGAGCGACCCGAGCTGCGCCGAGGCGAGCGCCGTCGACACCGGGTCGCGCAGCGCCTCGGACGTCGCGCGGACGCCCTCCCAGGCGGCGACGTCGTCGGGCCTCCGCTCGACGACCGTGCGGAACGCGGCGAGCGCCCGCTCGTGATCGCCGGCCGCGAAATCCGACCAGCCGGCGAGGCCGAGCGCGGTGAGCTGCGCGTCCTCGCCGAGCGCGTCGCCGAGCCCGTGCAGCGCCGCGGCGCGGCGCCGCGGATCGCAGCCGGGGAGCGCGAGCTCCAGGTTGGCGAGCTGCGCGGGCGCGTGCTCGCCCGTCAGGAACGGGCGCGGGAGGTTCGGCTGGTCGAGCGCGCCGACGATCGCGGCCGAGGCTTCCATCGCCGCGCGGGCCTCGCCGTCCATGTGCCGCGCGAGGGCGCTCCGGGCGGCGACCTCGGCGTCGCGGTCCTCGGCGCCGAGCGCCGCGCCGAGCCACTCGAGCTCGGCGTGCGGGCTCGGGTCGGCCTCGGCCCACGCCGCGGCGCGCGCCGCCGTGCGCGCGCGATCGTGATCCAGGGTGCGCGCGAGGCGGAAGCGCTCGGCGTGGGCGATGGAGGCGGCGCCGTCGCCCCGCTCCTCGACATAGTCGAGCGCGCGCTCGACGGCGCTCCGCTGCTCGAGCGCCGGCTGCCAGAGGAGCCGCCCGAGCGCGGCGGCCAGGGCGAGATCGTCGCTCGCCTGCGACTCCAGCGCCTCGAGCGTCGCGAGCGCCTCGTCGGCGTCGCCTCCCTCGGCCGCGCCGATCTCGAGGCCGAACCGCGCCAGCGCGAGCGCCGCCGGGTCCTCGCCCGCCTCGCCGGCCACCTCGAGGGCGCGGCGCCGGCTGTCGAGGTCGCTGGCCTCGTGGCCGCGGAGCGCCCAGGTGAGGACCGTCGCGCCCGCCCGCGGCGCCTTGCCGCGCGCCGCCTCGAGCTCCTCGACGGCGCGCCCGCGCTCGCCGGCGCGCCAGAGCAGGATGGCCGCCTCGATGTGCAGCGCCGCCGAGAGATCGGCGTCGTCGATCGCCGCGGCGCAGGTCGAGAGCGTGGCGGCCGCGGAGGTGGGGCTCCCGGCGCGCCGCTCCAGCTCGGCCAGGAACACCGCGATGACCTCGTCGTCCGCGGATTGCTCGAAGAGCGCGCGGAGCCGGCTCCGCGCGCGATCGAGCTCGCCGCTGCGCGCGCTGCGCAGGGCGGCGACGAGCCACAGCCCGCGCGCGGTCTCCGGGCCCTCGACCTCCGCGAGCGCCTCGATCACCATCGGCGAGCGCCGCGGGCCGGGGGCGCCGGGCTCGTCGCCGCGCTCGCGCCGGCTGCGGACGAGATCGACCGCGAAGGCGCCGAGCGCCCTCCCGAGCCACGCGTTCGGCGCGGGGCCACCGTCGTCGGCGCCGGCGGCGGCGAGCTCGACGAAGGCCCCCTCGGCGCCGCCCGCGTCGCCCCGGAGCAGGCGGCTCCTGCCGATCTCGAACCAGAGGCTCGCCTTCTCGGCGGGGTCGACGCCGGTCGAGAGCAGCCGCTTCGTCGACTCCTCGTACCAGGCCGCGTCGCCGCGGAGCGCCGCGAACGACCGCCCGAAGCGCGCGAGCACGCCCGGATGCACGCCGGCCATGCCGGCCTGCGACAGGGCCGCCTTCGCCGCGCCGACGTCGTCCGTCCGCACCGCCCAGACGTAGGCCGCGAGGAGCAGCGCGCGCCCCCTCGCCTCGTCGCTGCCGTACGACGCCGCCGTTGTCTCGAGCGAGGCCGCGAACGCGGACGGGTCCTGGCCGTCGCCGAGCAGATCGATCTCGAGCGCGCGCGCCGGGATGCACTGCGGGTCGGCCGTGAGCGCGCTCCGGAGCGCCGCGAGCGCGGCCTCGCGGTCGCTCGCCAGCGCCGCCGCCACGGCGATGCGGAGCCACAGCGCCGCGGCGCCGGGCCCGCTCGCGCCGCGCGCGATCTCCTGCTTGGCCAGGCCGGCGGCGGCCTCGGCCTCGCCGGCGGCCTCGAGGGCGGCGATGCGCGCCCGCCCGAGCAGCGCCGACTGGGGCAGCCGCTCCGCGGCCCGCTCCAGGAGCGACGCGAAGCCGCCCGTCCCCGTGCGCTGCGTCAGCTCGGCGGCGCGGAGCCACGCGTCGGCCGCGTACTCCGGCTTGCGCATGTACCGCGGGACGCCGTTGGCCTCGCCGCTCGCCTCGTCATCGAGCGCGTCGGCGATGAGCTCGGCCTGCCCCTCGAGGGCGCGCGCGAGCGCGCCGAGGTCCTCCTCGCGCCGCGCGATGGCCTCGAGCGCGAGCTGCGACCGGAAGCGCGCCCGCCCCTCCAGCGCGGCGGCCGCGTCGAGCAGCTCGTAGGCGCGCTCCACGTTCTCGGCCGCCGACGCGAGGTCGGCGAGCTCGATGAAGAGCAGCCCCTTCCACGTCGCGTCGGTCGCGAGCTCGGCGCGGGCCTCGATCGCGCGCATGCGGCCGGCGATGTCCCCTTCCTTGGCCGCGATGAGCTCGAGCTCGAGCCACGGGGTCGCGTCCTCCGGGTTGCTGAGCGCCGCCTCCTCGAGCGCCTCCTTGGCCGCCGAGAGGTTCTGCTCGTGGTCCTGGAGGTACGCCGCGCGCTCCCAGAACGCGCGCGCTCGCTCCTCGGGCGTGGCCGCGGCGCGCGTGAGCGCGTCGAGCAGCTTGCCGAGGTTCTTGATCGACTTGCGCCGGGTGAGGATGCGGACCAGCGCCTCGAGCGGCTCGCGGAACTGGGGATCGGCGTTGAACGCGGCGAGGTAGTCGCGCGCGGCCGTGGGCTCCTCGCCGAGCGCCTCCTCGAGCGCGCCGAGCTCGTGCAACAGCAGCGCCTGGAGCTGTCGCTCCGGTTGGTCGCCTTGCTCCGCGCGAAGCCGCGCGATCAGGGCCGTCATGCTCTCCACCTGCCCTTCGGGTGCCTGAACCGTCATCTCGCTTGCGACGCCTCCGAAGGGGGTCTCATCTCTGCGCAACGCATGACGATGGCGGAGAGTAGCGAACCGAACGTCGCGGAGTAAAGCGCGCTGGGCAGGGGGCGGGCTCGATCTGCGCCGCGCGCGTGGAGGCGCGCGGCCCTGGAAAGCGCGGAGCTGCGGGCGCTGTCGCGCGCAGGTCTGCGCGGCGCTTCCTTGAGCCCGGCCGCCGCGGCTAGGCCTTGGAGAGCACGGCCTCGAGCCTCTCGCTGACCTTCGACTCGATCGTGCCCTTCATCGCCTTCAGCAGGAACGGGAGATCGATCTCCACCTGGACGGCGGACGCCTCGACGCGCACGAGGCCCTTCGCCCCCTTCGCTGCGCCGCCCGGGGCCTCGAACCGGATGAGATCGCCTTCCCACCGCCAGCGGATGCCGAGCTTGTCCTCCATGCCGCGCGCGAGCTCCTCCGCGCGCTGCCTTGCCTCCTCCTTGGTGAGCGCGTGCTGCCGGCGGATGTCGATCGTCGCCATACGGTATCTCCACTCGTTCGAGCGCGCGGCGACGCGCCGCGCGGTAGGCCATCCTTACTCGATCCGGCGCGCGATCCAAAAGCCGCGCGGCGTGTCGACCGGGCCGCTCACGCCCCCCGTGGGGAGGCTGAAGAGCTCATACTCCGGCGCGGGCTCGAGCACGCCGCGCGGGAGGTAGCCGAGATCGTCGGTCGATCCCTTGTCCCCCTTGCCGATGGCGGCCTTGAAGTCCGTCTTGGCGACCTCGGCGAGCTCCCTGGCGAGCGCCAGCGCGGCGTCCTTGGAGCGCGCGTTCTGCGTCGCGCCCTGCGCTCCACGGTACTGGATGAGCACCACGCCGAAGCGCACCTTCTTCGGCGCCTCGGCCGGCAGCCCGGGCGGCGCCTCGCCCGAGAGGAGCGTGATGCCCGCGTCGGATCGCGCCGCTTGCTCCGGGCCGCTCTCCTGGAGGAGGCCGTCGCCGCCGGCGTCGCTCCCGGCGTCGCCGTCGCCCGCCGCCGTCGCCGCAGGCGAGCCGGCGTCGGCGTCGGCGTCGGCGCCCGCGTCGGCGGGCGCGCTGGCCGCGCCGCTCCCCTTCGGGCCGCCGTTCGCGATGACGAACGCCAGCGCGCCCGCAAAGAAGAGCGTGTAGATGACCGCCGTCGATCGCTGCATGGGCGGCAGCGCGTTAGCACAGGTGGAGGACGCTTGGCGAGGCCGCGATGGCGGCGCGCTCCGCCGGCCGGACGTCGCCAACCCGCGCCCGCCGCGCCTCGCTCGGCCGCCGGCCGCGTTTGCTCCGGCTTCACCCCGGCGCGGCTCCGGCGCCACGCCGGAGACAAGCACGCGACATGCCCGGGGAAATCGCCGATTTGAGGACGGCCCGTAGAAGAGGCGATCCAAGGACCACAAGCCCTGCTAGTAAGGAGAGCGGATGTCGGGGCATCCCGGCCTTTCACAGGCCGAACGAGCGTGTAGGCGCGCGCCTGCAGAGGCACTTGCAGCGCCGGCATCGGGTCGGGGAGCATGATCAAGGTCGAGTGCGACGGATGCAAATCGCCGTACCAGGTCGACGAGAAGCGCATTCCCCCTGCGGGGCTCAGGATGCGCTGTCCGAAGTGCGGTACGAGCCTGCTTGTGACCAAGGGGGGCGCGGGTGCAGCACCTGCGCCGACGCCCGTGCCCACGCCCGCGCCGCGGGCTGGAGCGGGAGGCTTGCAGCTCTCGGAGCGGAGCGCGCCGGCGATGCACGACGACGCCGATCTGCCCGTGGCGGCCCCGGAGGACGTCGCGTTCCCCGCGGTCGCGCCTCCTCGTCGTCCGGGGCCGGCGCCCGTGGCGACGCCGCCGCGCCGCGCGGCGCCCACGGCCCCCGCAGCGCCCGCGCCGCTCCCTGAGCCGTCGGGCCCCGAGGTCTTCGGCGAGATCGGCCTGCCCGACGTCCCCGATCGCCCGGCCCCGTCCGATCGGCGCAACGCCAAGACCGTGCCGCAGCGCCGCGGCTTCGGCGAGATCGATCTCATGGTCGAGCTCCCGAGCCCGACGGACGCCGAGGTGCAGGGGCTCGATCCCGACGACCTGCCGGTCGTCTACGGCAATATGCCCGCCGCGCCGGCCCCGTTCGGGGCGCGCTCGCGCGCGGAGTCCCGCACCGCTCCGGCGACGCCCACCGCGTTCGCCGAGTCCGACCTGCCGGCGCCGTCCGATCCGCTTCCTCCCAGCAGCCGGCGCACCCTCGGGTTCGGCATACGGGACTCGCGGCCGAGCGCCCCCTCGGGGTTCGGCGCGCGCGATTCCGGGGCCGCCTCGCAGCCGCTCAGCCGCGGGCGCACCCGCGGGATGGGGGACGTCGCTCCGCCCCGCGTGGCCCCGGAATACGACTTCGGAGACCTGGACGACGACGCGCCCCCGGCTCCGCCGGCGCGTTCCAGCAGCGGGTCCATGTCGTTCGGCTTCGGCGAGCTCGAGTTGCCGCTCGAGGGCGACGGTGAGGCCGAGCTGCCCTCGCCCTCGGGCGACCTGCCCATCATCGCCAGCGATCTGCCGAGCTCGGTCCCGGGCGTGATCGGCATGCCCTCCCCGTTCTCGAACGCGGGCCTTCCCGCGCCGGCCTCCGCACCGCTCCCCTCGCCGGTGCGCGCCGGGCTCCCGACCTCGGCGTCCGCCGGCTACCCTGCCGCGGCGTCCGCCGGCTACCCTGCCGCAGCGTCCGCCGGCTACCCTGCCACGGCGTCCGCGGGCTTTCCCACGAAGGCCACCGGCACCGCCCTTCCCACGAAGGCCACCGGCACCGCCCTTCCCACGCGGGCCACCGGCACCGGCTTGCCCGCCGGACCGGGCACCATCGTCGGCGCCGAGCTGTTCGACGAGGCCCCGCCGGACTACGACGACTCGCGCGTCGGCGCCGCGTTCCAGGCGCCCGGGCCGCGCCCGATCCCGCAGGCGGCGGCCGAGCCCCCCCCGAGCAGCGGCGCGATGCCGCCGGCCGACTTCGGCGGCGCGATGCCGCCGGCCGACTTCGGCGATGAGATCGCGCTCGGCGAGAGCGTGACGCACCTCGCCGCCAGCGCCGCGCCCACCGCCTACGATCCGTCCGATCGCTCCGGGAACTTCACGCAGACGCCGCCGGACGACGACGATCGGGGCATCGAGCTCAGCGAGCCGAACCCCAGCGTCGGCGACGAGGTCGATCTCACCGGCGCGGGCACCGAGATCGGCGACCTGAGCGCCGGGCCGGAGGCGCAGGTCGCGAAGCCCGCGCCTGCCCAGGAAGCCCCGGCGCAGAAGTCGAAGATCAAGCGCTACGTCGTCGCGGTGCTCGCCGTCGCCGCCGTCGGCGGCGGCGCGCTCGCGCTCGTTCCGGACGTCGGCGCCTTCGGCGTGAACCTCATCAGCGACCGGCTCAACGTCTTCGCGTACGAGGCGGCGCTCGCCGATCTCCGGCAGCGGACCCAGACGGCCCTCGCCCAGGACACCGCCTCGGCCGCGAACGGCGCGCTGAACGACGCGAAGGCCACACGCACGAGCGCGCCCCGCCACCGGCCGACGATGGCTTACGCCGCGTACGTCGCCTTCGCGCGCAGCGTCCGCTTCGGGCACCGGACCATCGACGACGCCTTCGGGAAGGAGATGGTCACGCTCGCGAGCTCCCATCCGGGCGACCTGCTCACCCTGGCCGTCGCGGCGCAGGACGCGACCACGGGGCAGCTCCCGCGCGCGCGCCAGGCCGCGCAGGCGCTCGGCGCCCAGCTCAAGGACGACATCGACGTCGCCGTCCTCGCCGCCGAGATCGAGCTCCTCGCCAGGGACGCTCCCAAGGCGACCGCGGCGTGGCAGCGCGCGACCGAGCTCCAGAAGAGCGCGCGCACGCTGTTCGGTCTGGCCCGGGCGCAGCGGCTCGCCGGCGATGCGCCCGGCGCCGAGGCGAGCGCCAGGAGCGCGCTCGAGGCCTCGCCGGACCACGTCGGGGCCCGCACCCTGATCGCGTCGCTGCTCTGGCAGACGCAGGGCCGCGAGCAGGAGGCGCTCGACCTGCTCGGCAAGGTCACCGGCGACGGTCCGGTCCGCGCCGCCGCGAGCGACCCCGAGATCGTCGAGGCGTACACGCTGCTCGGCACCATCCACCTCACCAAGTCCCGCATGAGCGCGGCCGAGCAGGCCTTCGCCGCCGCGGCGAAGATCGATCCGCAGGCGGTGCGCGCGCTGATCGGCAACGGCGAGGTCCTGTACCGGTCCGGCCGCTACTCCGAGGCGCAGGCGCGCTTCGAGGCCGCGGCCCGCGCCGACGCGCAGAACCTGGCCGCGCACATCGGCAAGGCGAAGACCTGGCTCGCGCAGGAGCGCATGAAGGAGGCGAAGGACCTCCTGAAGGGGCTGCAGAAGACCCACGCGGCGGATCCGCAGGTCGCCTACTGGATCGGGCGCACCGAGCTCGCGCTCGGCAACAAGAAGGAGGCGGAGCAGGCGTACCTCGACGCGGTGAAGTCGAGCGAGAACCGCCCGGAGGTCGTCGACGCCTACGTGGCGCTCGCCTCGCTGCTGTCGAGCCTGGGCCGCAACGAGGCGGCGGCGGCGAAGCTGTCGGAGGCGACGGCGAAGTTCCCGGAGCTGCCGGCCCTCCACAAGGCCAAGGCCGAGGTCGCGCTCCAGACCGGGAAGTACGAGGAGGCCCGGCTGGAGCTCGAGCTCGCGCTCGCCAAGGAGGAGGACCTCGGCAGCGAGTTCAAGCTGGGGGAGGCTTACCGCCGCCTGCGCCGGTTCGAGGACGCGGCGCGGGTCTTCGACAAGGTCATGGCGGCGGACAAGGACTACCCCGGCCTGGCGCTGGAGCGAGGGCTCCTGTTCGAGGAGACCGGGCAGAGCGAGCGCGCGCTGGAGATGTACGCCGACGCGCTCCGCAAGGCGCCGAACGACGTCGATCTGAAGCTGCGCGTCGGCTCGACCCAGGTGATGGCGGGGCACGCGAGCCAGGCCGAGCCCATCCTGCGCGAGGTGCTCAAGGACAAGGCGAACTCCGCCGAGGCGAACCATTTCCTCGGCCGCGCGCTCCTGGTGCGCGGCACGAACATGGCCGAGGCGCTGCGCTTCCTGGAGCGCGCCTCGGAGATCGACCCGAACCGCGCCGAGTACCACCTCTACGTCGGCTGGGGCGCCAACGAGACGGGCCAGACCGCGCGCGCCGAGATGGCGCTGAAGCGGGCGCTGGAGCTCGACGCGGAGCTCGGCGACGCGTACTGGCAGCGCGGCGTCCTGCTGCAGAAGCAGGGGGCGAGCCGCGACGCGCTGGCGGATCTGCAGATCGCGCTCGAGAAGCGGCCGTCTCGCTACGAGGCGTACGCCACGATGGCGCTCTGCTACCAGGATCAGGGCAACTGGCCGGCGGCGGAGGAGGCCTGGCGCAAGGCGATCGCGTCCAACGACAAGGTCCCCGAGTGGCACTACCGCCTCGGCAAGATCTACGCGTCGCGCGGCAACCGGGCCGGGGCCGCGACCGAGATGGCGCAGGCGGTCGCCCTGGGCGAGTCGCCGGAGCGCTCGACCCCGCCGTGGCTGTTCGACGCGCACTTCCTCCTGGCCGAGGCGCTCCGCGCGACGAACGACCGCGAGAAGGCCATCCGCCACTACCAGCGCTTCCTGGAGACGGCGCCGACCGACAACGCCTACCGGCGCGACGCGGAGCAGGCGCTGGCGAGCCTGGGGGCGGGCAAAGCACGCTGAGCGGTGAGCGCCGGGCGAGCGGTCGTCGCTCGGCTATCCTGGTAGATGACCTCCTCCATCACGGTCCGCGCGGCGGTGCGCGCGGACATGCCCGAGGTGGCGCGCTTCGCGGCGCAGCTCGTCCGCCTCCACCATGCCCTGGATCCGCACCGCTTCCTGTGCCTGGAGCCGATCGAGCCGGGCTACGAGCGATGGCTCACCAGCGAGCTCGAAAGCCCTGACGCCTCGATCGTCGTCGCCGAGCGAGGTGGCGCCGAGCCGGTGCTGGTCGGCTACGCCTACGGCCGCCGGGAGCCGCGCGACTGGAACAGCCTCCTCGACGCCTGCGGCGTGGTCCACGACCTCTATGTCGCCGAACCCGTGCGCCGGCTCGGCGCGGGCGCCATCCTGCTGGAGGCCATGCTCGCACGGCTCCGCGCCCTGGGTGCGCCACGCGTCGTGCTCCACACCGCGACGCAGAACGCCGCTGCGCAGCGCCTGTTCGAGCGGTTCGGCTTCCGTCGCACGATGATCGAGATGACGCTCGATCTCTGATCGCTGCCAGCGCGCACCGAGCACCTCTCTCCGAATTCGATGGTGCTCGCGGGGCGCCGGCCGAGCGCGGTGGTCTCACGGACGTTGCCTTCTCGGCGCAACGGTGCTGTCACTCGCCCGGAGAGAGCTCACATGGAGGTGGCAAGATCATTCGATATTCTTCCTGACTCACGACTTCATGTGCAGGTGACTTACTCCCGCCTTGGCCCCACGAGCTCCGCGGCCGTCTGCGCCCACACCATGGTGTCGCGCGGCTCGCCCGCGGGCGTCAGGGCATTGGCCTCGAGCGTCGTCACGTGTCGATACCCGAGCCGTCGAGGCACGGCGGCGCTCGCCGTGTTCCGCGGGTCGCAACGGATCTCGACGCGGCTCACCCCGAGCTCCTCGAGCGCGACCCGGGTCAAGCGCGCCACGGCCTCGCTCGCGTAACCGCGGCGCGTCGCGGTCTCCCGGAGCCAGTACCCGATCTCGATCGCGTCCGGACCGATCCGCGGGTGCAGCCCCGTCCCCCCGAGCACCTCGCGCTCGTCGCGCGTGAAGATGCCGTAATGGAAGTCGCGTCCTGCCGCGAAGTCGTCCCGGAACCTCTCCAGGAGCACAGTGGTGGCGTCCATGGATGAAGGCTCGTGCGCGGCCCACGGCATCCAGGGCCGCAGGTGCGCAAGGCTTCCGTCGATCGCCTCCCTGATCAAAGGAGCATCCTCGGGCCGCCACGCCCGCAGCGTCAGCCGAGCGGTCAGGATACGAGACGGCGGGCGCTCACCCGCCATCGCCCCGCTCCACGCCCGCCGCGATCGTGCACCTGACGACGAGGACGCTGCCCCGTCGAGCACCGCGGCCCGCGCGAGGGCCATGTCCCGAGCCGCAGTGCGCTCCAGCGTGGAGACGAACCGTCGTCATGCCGCGGAGCTTACAACGAAGATCTCCCTGGCACATCCCCGCCAACGCCCTCCCGGTGCGGCTTGACACTTCCGCTATAACGGATTAACAT
>JAICEP010000026.1 GCA_025924095.1 Sorangium sp. | reverse complement strand
TTCCCGCGACGAAGGCGCCAATCGTGGCCTTCGCACCGTTGACACCGCCTTGCTGTTGGGGCAGCGGAAAGTCACATCCGAACGACCGGCCTGCGGGCCCCGCGGCGACGACCGGCGCCGCCTGCATCGCTTTTCCGGAGGGTGTCGGATTGCATAGAAGAATGTCCTGGCAACCCGGAGCATGCCGCGTAATTGGGGCTTGTTTTTTCCGAACGTTGCGAGACGTTGCGCGCGCGGCGAGGGAGAGCTCAGGCCCCGTCAGGGAGCGGTCTTATCGATCGCGAGGTCGACTGTCCGCGTGACTCCGCAGTAGTCGCCGAAGCTCCCGCAGTCTTCCACCTCGAAGACCACCGTGCCATAGGGCTCACCGCTCGCCGGACGGCTCTCGTCGACCCCCTTCGATAGCCACGCGAACAGCCGCCAGCGCTGGTGCGGCGTCGTGCCGAGCGTCTCGCTGATGCTGTACTCGAATGGGAATGTCGCCTCGGCGAGGTCGTGCCGGCTCTCGTACCAGCCGCTTCCCTCTCCATCGGCGTCCGGGAAGGACGGTGCCGTGGGGTCGAAGTCGCCGTCCGACGCCGGCGTCGCGCGCAGAGCCAGGCTTTTGAAGCCTTCGGTCTCCACGCCGGCGCCGAGGCTGATCTCGCCGGAAGCTCCCGGGCCGGCCGGATCGCCGAAAGGCACGCAGCCGCCGAGGCCGGCCGTCGCGAGCGAGAGGAGAGCGACCGCGGCCCTGAACGGGCGAACCACGGTGGAAACCAAGCGGGAACGAGCGCAGGAAGGGGGAATCGTCATGATGGCTGTCCTCTAAGGAAAGGCATGCACGTCATCGCCTTTCACGGATCCAGCATGGCAACGGCCGTGCCGCTGACTGCGCCCGCTGCGCTGGGCAGGACGCCACGCGGCCCAGCGCGGCCCAGCGCGGCGCTGCTCCGCAGCGGCCCGCCGGTGTATCTGGCGCAAGGGATCGAGTATGACGCCCCGATCAGGGGGCGAGGTCCGCGGCAAACCCTCGCGGGCGATGAGATGGCTTATCGAGCTTGAGCTGCCGTCCAGCCACGCTCGTCGACCCCGATCTCCCCGCGAGCCTGGTAGTCGAGCAGCGCCTCGATCCCGGAAGGTCTCATAAAAGGCGCGACAGGGGTGCGATCGGTGGCCACGTGCACAAAAACTGCGGCCAAAGCGACGAGCCGCGACGGTTCGGCCCCGCAATTCGTGCCGGCTCGACTCGCACACGCCGCCGCGCTCGCCTACAGTCCGCAGGCGAGCGCGACCGGCCACGTGCCCCCACGGGAGGCGACCCTTTGAGCCCCATCCTCTCTCTCTGCGAAGGCTATCGACTCGATCTGTCCGACTACGCGCGCACCGGCCTGCGCGTCGGCATCTGGGCCTCGTCCGGGCGCGGCAAGAGCTTCGGCGTCGGGGTCCTCTGCGAGGAGCTCCTCGCGGCCGGCGTCCCGGTCGTCGCGATCGATCCCGAGGGGGAGCTCTACACGCTGCGGGAGCGGTTCCGCCTGCTCGTCCTCGGCGGCGCCCACGCCGACCTGCCGCTTCCGTCCAGCGAGCGCGCGGCGGAGCTCGCGCTCGCGCGGGTGCTCGACGAAGGGCTCGGCCTCGTCGTCGATCTGTCCGACCAGCCGACGAACCGCGCCCAGCAGGAGGCCGCGCTCCCGTTCCTCGAGCGGCTCTGGGCGCTCCTGTCCGAGCGCCGCGCGCCGGCGGCCGTCGTGGTCGAGGAGGTGCACATCTTCGCGCCTCAGTCGGGCGCGTCGCTCACCTCGGACATCCTGCACCGCTTCGCCAAGCAGGGCCGCAAGCGCGGCGTCCTCCTCGTCGTCGCGAGCCAGCGCACGCAGGCCGTCTCGAAGGAGCTCATGAGCCAGCTCAACTTCCCGGCGATCGGCGGCTTCGAGATCGAGCGCGACTACGACGCGGTGAAGGCGCTCGTCGACGGCCACACGTTCGAGGAGTTCCGCGCGCTCCCGGCCGGCGAGTTCTTCCTGCCCGCCGCCGGGCGCTTCGAGCGCTGGCGCGCCCGCCACACCGCCCACGGCGGCGACGCGCCGAGCTGGACCGGCGAGCCCGGCGGCGCGCCGCGGATCGCGGACTCCACGCTGAGCACGCTCATCGGCGAGCTCCGCGAGGCCCTCGCGGACGAGATCGCGCGCTCGCGCGCGCCGGATCCGAGCGCCGCGCTGCGGGCCGAGATCCGCCGCCTGAAGCAGCAGCTCGAGCAGGCCGACGAGGCGCGCAGGGCCGCCGAGGCCGAGTCCGAGCGGCTGCGCACCGCGCTGCAGGTCGCCGGCGTCGTCAAGGTGGTGATCCAGAACGAGATCGTGGCGCGCGCCGGCCAGAGCGACGGCGCGCGCGCACAGGCGGCGCCCGCTCCCGGCGCACAGACGGCGCCCGCTCCCGGCCCGCCGAGGGACCGCGTCCCGGCGTCGCTCGCGGCCCCGCCCGCGCCGGCGCCGGGCGGCGTGGTCGTGAAGGTCGCCGCGAGGCCGGCCTCGCCGTCGCTCCGGGATCTCGCGATGCCGGCCGGGACGTTGCTCGAGGCGCGCGGCGTCAAGCGGATGGTGAGCGCCGCGAGGAGCCACGCGCAGCGGCGATCCCCCCGCTCGGCGGCGCACGTCGCCCTGGCCGCGAAGCTGCTCGCCGGCGGCGCGGCGCTGACCGCGGAGGAGCTCGCGGCGCGCGGCGGCTCGCGCAGCCAGGTCGAGATCCGCCGCGCCGCGCGCGCCCTCGCCGCGCTCGCCCGCGCGGGCTTCGCCTCGGTCCAGGGCGGCCGTCACGCGCTGAACGAGGCGGCCGTGCTTCGCGCGCTCCAGATCGGCTGACGAGGCTATGCTGCCGGCATGAGCGGCGTCGCGAAGCAACGCGCCAGCAAGCCCGCCACGCTGGAGGAGTAACCCCGCGTCCAAGGCAGCTCGCGACGAGCTCCCTCACGCCGGCGCACCCCCCGCGAGCCGGCTGCTCCCACCGCGCTCGCAGCGCGCAAGCTATCCCGCGGCGCAGCTAGCAGCTGGAGATGGACAGCAGGCGGATCGTCGCGATCGCCCCCAGCACGAACAGGCCCGTGAAGAAGATCCTCCGCTTGCGCCGCAGCTGCTCGGCGGTGAGCCCGGCGCTCTCAGGCGCCTCCTCCGGCGTGATCTCCCCGCCGCCGCGCACCGCGGGCACCGCGGGCACCGCGGGCACCGCGGGCACCGCGGCCAGCCTGCTCGCCTGCATCGGCGTGCTCGCGGCGCTCGCCTTGCCGGTCTGCTGCGCCGCGCCGCCTGCGGCCTCCACCACGGCGCGGCTTCCCTGGAGCTCGCCCTCCGGCGTGGTCGACGCCGCGAGCGCGCGCGGGCGCGGCGTGTCGTCCTGGCCGTCGAAATCGAGGTACTGCACCGAGAGCGAGCCCATGGCGGCGCCGAGCGGACGCGGGGCGCCGCTCTTGCGCGCCGAGGGCGCGCTCCGCCGGCCATCCGGCGACGACGGGCGGCCCGACGGCCGGTCCGCGGACGCGGCGCCGGACAGCGTCCTTCCCAGGAGGTCCGGCGAGCTCTGCCCCGGCCCGCTCGCCGGCGGGAGCGACGGAGCGGCGTGGTAGCCGGCGCCGCTCAGCGAGCCCGCCCTCGCGATGAACGCCTCGACGTGCTCCTTCAGCTCGTTCCGGGCCTCGTGCTCCGCGCCTTCGCCCATCCCGCGGAGGACCTGCTCCAGCTCCTCGGCCAGCTTGCCCGCGCTGGCGGTGCGCCTGTCGACGCGGAACTCGGTCGCCGCGTCGAGCGCGTCCGCGAGCGGCGCGCACAGGTCGGGCAGGAGCTCGCGCGCGCGGGGGCTCGGCACCGACGCGACGCGCATGATCAGCTGCGCCTGCGTCTCGGCCTTGCGCACGCGGCTGCCGAGCAGCGCCTCGAGGAGCGTGAGCCCCAGGGAGAACACGTCCGCGCGCCCGTCGAACGGCTCGCCGCGCGCCTGCTCCGGGGGCATGTAGGGGAGCTTCCCCTTGAACACGGCGCTGTCGGCCTCCTCGCCCGCGAGCCCGGGGATCCGCGCGACGCCGAAGTCGGTCAGGCAAACGCGGCCGTCCCGCGCGATCAGGATGTTGGACGGCGAGACGTCGCGGTGGACGACCGCGTAGCGCCGCCCGTCGGCCTCGCACAGGCTGTGCACCGCATCGAGCGCCCTCGCCATCTCCCGGCCGATGTAGGCCACGGCGCGCGGCGAGAAGGCGCCCACCTTCCTCAGCACGCGATCGATGGCGGGGCCGTCGATGTAGTCGAGCGCGAGGTACACGGAGCCCTCGAAGTCCCCGAGCTCGATCAGCCGGACCACGTTCGGGTGATCGAGCCGCGCGATCACCTGCGCCTCGGCGAAGAACGACTCGCGCGCGGAGTCGCCGAGCTCGGACCGCGCGGCCAGCCGCTTCAGCGCGACGCGGCGCAGGAAGCCCGGCGTCATCTCCTCCTCGGCGAGCCACACCTCCCCCATGGCGCCCTTGCCCAGCATCCGGATGAGCCGGTACTTGCCGGCGAACAGCTCCGGCGGCGGATCGGACTCGGCGTGCTTGCGACGCGGGCGTGAGGCGGACATCTCGGGTGGGCAGCGCAGGACCTCGACGCTCGTCGAGGCTAGCCCTCCTGCTGCAGGTGGAGAGGGTGCATGGAGGGCATGCCCGATCCTATCGCCGCCCGCGCGCCGCAGGAATCATCGCGTCGATGCCCGGCGCGAATCCAGCCCGCGTGGACTGCGCCCCGGCCCACCCGCTGCGAGCGCGCCGGTCGCTCCATCACTCCAGCGTGGGCTCCTCGCGGATCGGCTCGCGCATGGTCGTCGCCGGGAACCACTCGAAGAAGCGGTGGATGAGCTGGCGCCGCTCGGGCTCGATGTACTCGAACACGGCGCCCCGGTCGTTGATCTCCCAGAACTCGTTGCTCGTCACGGCCAGGAGCTCGGCGCGGATCGAGCGCAGCCGGTCGGGCCGCTCGTCGCGCATGTCGCGGTAGATCTTGCGCGCGAGCGCCTCCTCGCCCTTCTGCAGGTAGTACGTGGCGAGCTTGACCTGCGCCTTGCGGACGCCGCGGAGCGACGGCTCCTGCTGGTCGAGCTCGGCCTCCTTGTCCACCTCGAGGAAGATCCGGAGCAGCTCGTCGCGGGCAGGTGCGTGGAGGTCGTACGCGCGCTCGTTGACCACGCAGAGGTCGAACGCGACGGTCTCGGTGAGGAACGCGAGCCCCATCGCGTGCGCCGTCTGCGCGTAGTACTTGAAATACCGCGCGATATCGAGGACCTGATCCCCCCAGCCCGCCTTGAGCAGCTCCTCGGCGAGGTAGCGGTACTGGTTCAGGTTGTTGTAGGCCGCGGCGATGTCCTTCGCGTTGAGCGACCGGCGCATGTAGGTGTTGAAGAACTTCACGACGACGGCGACGGCCGCCCGGTCCCCCGCGGCGATGGCGGTCTGCCCGATGTAGCGCGTGTCGATCGCGATGCGCGTGATGAGGTCCGGCATCGCCGTGAGCGCCTCGCGGTAGACCATCAGGAACTGGCGGAGCGCCTTGTACTCGAGCCAGGTCCGCGTGGCCGAGAGCTTGCCGAGCGCCTCGGCGTTCATGCTCACGAAGTCGGTGTCCCTGGCGAGGCGGTCGCGGATCTGGAACCAGCGCGGATCGAGCGTCGCCTTGTGCGGCAGGTACGCGACGACGAGCTCCGACAGCGAGTCGACCGTCTTCGACGCGATCCCCTTGTCCTTCTGGTCGATCGCGTTGAGCGCCACGTCGGCGAGCTGCTCCAGCGACGAGAGCGCCGTCACCCGCCGCTCGTCGACCTCGCCGTCGCTCTCGCTGTCCGCGGGGCGCAGCGCCTGCTCGACGCCGCTCTTCTTGATCCGCCCGACCACGTTGTCGGGCTCGACGAAGTCGAACACGTACCCGAAGTAGGGCGCCATCATGAGCAGGCTCGCGGTGAGCAGCCCCATGGTGACGAGGACGCCGTACGACGGGACGAAGGCGTGCTCGGTCGAGCCGCCCCCGCCGACGCGGATCGAGAAGTTGACCCACAGCGAGAACACCGCGCTGACGACGAAGAAGCCCATCACGAGCATGTTCGTCCGGTCGCGGAAGAACATCTCGGTGATCCGCGGCGTGTACCGGTTCGCGGCGAGCTGCACGATGATGGAGGCGACCGTGATGACGATGCCGAGGATGGCGGCGATGACCTCGCCGATGCCGCCCATGATGTGCTCGGCGTCGCTCGGCGACATGCGCACGAACACCTCCCAGAGCGGGAGGCGCTCGTTCTCGTCGCGCGCGATGTCGAGCAGGTAGACGACCGACAGGGTCGCCATGCTGACGCCGAGGAGAGACGACATCGGCCGCAGCCAGATGCGGGCCAAGGCCGCGCCGCCGCGGCGCCTCCCCTCAGCGTCCTCTGCGGTCCGATCCTGTGTCATGAGGTGATCGCCGCTCTATCCACGCGCCTGCCCACGCGCCTGCCCCACGCGTTCGCCACGCCAGGCGGCAGCCCGGCTATTTCTTCTCCGGGGGGCTGTCGAGATCTTCCGCGAGGTAGCTGAGGATCACCTCGTCCAGCGACTTCTCGCTGATGAGATCCTCACCGAAGATCGACGCGCCCTCCGCCGGCCGGTTGGTGGCGAAGATGCTGGCCGGGCGCGAGGCCGCGTAGCGGCCGGAGCCGGGGCCGCCGGCGAAGTGCTCGACCGCGACCGGGGCCGCGGGCGGCGGCGAGGGGTGCTCCGGGTGGACGTTGCTGTAGACGCCGGCGCCCGAGGCCGCGGACTCCGCCCGCCGCCCGATCACCGACGCGGGCGGCGGCGGGAGGTCCTGGATCTGCTGGAAGAACGGCGTCTGCGCCTCGGCCGCGGCGCGCTCGAGGGCGTCGAGATCGAGATCGATGGACGGCTCGGATTTCTTGATCTCGGGGGGCGCCGTCGAGCGCACGGCCCTGCCGGCGAGCGGGCTGGCCGCGCGCCCGCCGCCGAGCCCCTGGAGCGCGACCGGATCGAGCTCGAGCCGCGGGCGCGCGCTGGCCGACGCGGGCGCCGGCTCGGACGCCACGGAGCGCGCCGGCGGCGCGGCCGCCGGCCACGGGGGCGGCACAGCGGGCCTCGGCGGAGGCGTCGGCGCGGGGGCCGGCCTCGGGCTCGGGCGCGGCGCCGCCTCGGACGCGATGGGCGGCGCGATGGGCGACGCGATGGGACGGGACGGCGGGGACGGCTTCGGCGCGCTGGGGACCTCGGGCGACGACGGGGCCGGCGGCCGCGCGGCCGGGCTCGGCTCGGGGGCGACGCGCGCCGCGGCTGGGGGGGCCGATACGGGCGGCGCGACGGTGTCGTCGAAGAGGTAGTCGAAGTGGCCGTCGCGCAGGGCGATGAACATCGCCTTGTGCTGCTCCTTCATCATGCCGCGCACCGTGTCCGCGAGCGAGGCCAGGCCGACGTGCTCCGCGTACGACGTCTTCGTGGTCTTGAGGATGCGCCCGCCGTCGGCGAAGAGGTGCGTGATGATGTGAGGATGGCGAATGCCCGAGTCCTCGGTCTGTATGTGGAACAACCGCCCCTTGTGCCGGACGTTGTTGTTGAAGCCGAGCAAGGGCGACGGGGCTTTCACGACAGGCAATCCGAGGGTGGGGAGGTGAGGAGATCGCGCCAGAGCGGAGCGCTCGCCACGGCCGAGACTATCACAGCACGGCGCGCCAGGAACGATTCGCAGCGCGCCGGCGTTCCTTCGCGCTCCTTCGCGCTCCTTCGCGCTCCTTCGCCCGTTCCTTCAACCCCGGGGGCGCATGTCGGAGCCGGCCGTCCGCCTGCCTGCCTGCCTGGCGCCGAGCGCCTGGCGTCGCGCGCCGGTCGCGTCAGGGCAGGCAGCGCTCCAGGTCGTCCGCGCTGCCCGCCTTCAGGGCGCATGAGACCTCCGCCTGTGTGAGGTCGACCTCGCAGCGGACGAAGCCGCGCTCGCCTGCCGCCTCCCGCGCCATCGCCTGCCGCTCGGCCACGTCGGACGCGGCGGGCTCAGGCGCGGCCGCGCGCAGCACGAGCTCGACGTAGCGATCGAGGAGCGCGGCGCACGCCTCGGGGGACGGGCGCGGTGCGAGGCGGCGGAGCGCGGCGCGCCCGGCGACGACCCCGACCACGAGCAGCACGATCGCCAGCGTCGCGAGCACGTCGGCGCGCCTCGCGAGGCGCGTCATTCCAGGCATCGATCGACCTGCTCCGGGGTCGTCGCCTGCCGGACGCACGCCATGGCGGCGTCGGTGATGCTCCGCCCGACGCACCTGTCGATGAGCTCCTTGCCGCGGGCGTCCCGCACCGCCGCCGTGCGCTCCTCGACGACCTTCGGATCGACGACATTCTGGGCCCGGAGCTCGATCTCGGCGCTCCGCTTGAAGATGGCCTCGCACTCGTCGCGGCTCGCCGGGTGCCCGCACCCGGCCGCGAACGACGCGCCGCCGAGCAAGGCAAGACACGACGCGAGCCAGAGGACCCGGTCCCGACCAGGACAGCCGGCGACCGTGGAGACGGAATGCCGCCTCCGCTGAAGGGAAGTTGAGCCAGGGCGGCGACGCATGGCCGCGACGATGGCCCCACGTCCGGTGGGGCGCAACCCGGTCCAGCGACTGGCCTGAAACCGGCCTGAAACCGGCAGTTGGCCGGGGGGGTGGCCTGAAACCGGGCCCTGTCGCCGGTCCAGCCCGAGTCAAGATGGAAAGCTCGCGTATTGCTGGAACGCGTGTGCAGGTCTGTTAGGATTGCTTTCTGTGCGCAAGGCGAGCGAGCACGGTGACAGCGTGGACGGCGCTCGATCCGTCCGTACGGGTTCCAGGGGGCGCCGCACGAAGTCGACGGCGACGACCGTTGCGGGCGGCGGGGGGGAGGCGCCACGAGAGAAGCGGGCCGGCAATGCGCCGCGCCGGCGCGCGCCGGCGGCGGCGGCGCTGACCCCGGAGGAGATGCTGCGGCGCGCGCTGGGCGCGGAGACGCCGCGCTCCCGGGCGCTCTGGGCGCGGCGGGGCCTGTCGCTCCGGGGGCCGCTCGACCGGACGACGCAGGCGATGCTGCTGCGGCAGCTCTACCTCGCCTATTTCGAGACGCGCCGCTTCGAGAGGGCGGCCGAGGTGGCGGATCAGGTCCTCTCGCTCGGCGTGCTGCGCGACGTCGCCCACCAGGACGCGGCGCGGGCGAGGCAGGCGCTCGGCGACATCGACGGGGCGGTGGGGCACCTGCGGCTGGCGGCGCGCACGGGGCCGGCGAGCCGGAGGGCGTTCCACTTGTGGACGCTGGGCAGCGTGTACCACCTGGCGCGCCGGTACGACGAGGCGATCGGCGCGCTCACGCGCGCGGCGCGCTGGGGCACGCGGGACAAGCCGCTCTACCAGGGGCACCTCGCCGTCGTGCAGTGCGAGAGCGGCGAGACGGTCGAGGGGCTCGGCGCGCTGATCGACCGGCTCTCGGAGGTGCCGGCGGGTCAGGGGTACGGCCGGTTCGTGCTCGGGCAGATGGCTTACTTCGACCGTCGCTGGGGCGAGGCCAAGAAATACCTGGAAGCTTTCGTACAGCGGAGCACCTCGGGGAGGGTCGCGGTCGCGATCGCGCTCGGCGGGGAGATCGAGGCCGCGCGCCGGACGCTGGCGTCCCTCCCGGAGCGCTGAGGCTGGCCTGAACGGACGGCGGCGCGCCGCACGACCGCGATCGCTTTGCTATAGAACCTCTGTGAAGACCGCTTCGACTCGTTTCAAGGGGAACGCCGGCGCTGTCCCGGCGGATCGTGAGCGTGGCGCGCGCGGCGGGGCCGGCGCGCTCGGGGCGCTGGCCGCGCTCGCGGTGCTCGCGTTCCCGGCGCTCGCCGCGGCCGGGGATCAGCCGGATCTGTTCACCCGCGGTCTCCAGGCGGGGCCGCTCTTCGCGGGGCTCGCCGCGCTCGCGGGCGGCCTGCTCACGTGCCTCACGCCCTGCGTGTACCCGATGATCGCGATCACCGTGAGCATCTTCGGGGCGCGGGAGGCGAAGTCCCGCCGCGAGGCGATGCTGCTCTCGACGAGCTTCGTGCTCGGGATCGTCGTGCTCTTCACGACGATGCTCGTGGTCGCGGCGCTCACGGGCAGCCTGTTCGGGAGCGTGCTCGCGAACCGGTGGGTCATCGTGGGCATCGCGGGGGTGTTCATCGCGCTCTCGCTCTCGATGTTCGGCGCGTTCGACATGACGCTGCCCGACACCCTGATGCAGCGGCTCTCGCAGGTCGGCGGCATCGGCTACGGCGGCGCGTTCCTGCTCGGGCTGGTGAGCGGCCTGGTCGCGGCGCCGTGCACCGGGCCTGTCCTCACCGGCATCATCCTCTGGATCGGGCAGACCCAGAGCATCGGCCTCGGCGCGCTGGTCGGCGCCGCCTTCTCCATCGGGCTCGGCCTGCCGTTCTGGCTCGTCGGCGTGTTCGCTGTCGCGCTGCCGAAGGGGGGCAAGTGGATGCTCGGGGTGAAGTCGTTCTTCGGGATCGTGATGCTGATCGTCGCGCTCTATTTCCTGAAGACGACGTTCCCGGCGCTGTCGTCGCTCGCGCAGCCCACGCCGGTGTTCATGGCCGTCATGGCGGGCCTTGTCGTGGTCGGCCTCGCGCTCGGCGCGGTGCACCTCTCCTGGGACGACGGCGGCCCCGGGGTGAAGGCGCGCAAGGGGCTCGGGATCGCGCTCACGGTGGCGTGCGGCTTCCTGCTCGTCGCGAGCCTGGATCTGCCGAGGCTCGCCTCGCCCGTCCCGTCGGCGGTGGCCGGCGAGGCCGCGCCGCGGCAGCTCACGTGGCTGCACGAGGAGCCGGTGGCCGTCTCGAAGGCGCGGGCGGAGAAGCGCCCGCTGCTCGTGGACTTCACCGCGGAGTGGTGCGGCGCCTGCAAGCAGATCGACAAGGAGACCTTCTCGGATCCGCGCGTCATGGCCAAGGCGGCGCACTTCGTCGCGGTGAAGGTCGACGCGACGGACGACGAGGATCCGCAGATCGACGCGGTGAAGGGCAAGTACAAGGTCGTGGGCCTGCCCACGGTGGTGATCTACGACTCCACCGGGGCCGAGCGGAAGCGCTTCAACGACTTCGTCGGCCCGGACGTCTTCCTGGCGGCGCTCGAGGGCATCCAGTAACGCCGCCTCCTGCCGTGCGCCCCGCCCTCCTCGCCGCCCTCGCGCTCTGCTTCCTGGTCATCGCCGGCTGCGGCGCTCCTCCGGCACCGACCACAGGGACCGTGGTGATCGGGGTGACGAGCGAGCTGCGCGCCGGGGTCGAGCTCGCTCGGATGCGCGTGGTCCTGCGCGCCGGCGGCGAGCTGCTCCGCGAGGACGTGCTGCCGCAGAAGAGCGGGCAGCTGTTCTTCCCGAGGGAGTTCTTCTTCAGCGATCTCGAGGACGGGACGGCGGTGGAGATCTTTCTGGAGGCGTTCGGGGCGGAGGACGCGGAGCGGCCGCTGCTCGCCCGCACCGCGTCGACCCGGGTGATCGGCGGCCGCACGCTGCTGCTCCCCGTGCGCCTCGAGCGGGAGTGCGCCGTCGCGCCCGGGGATCCCACGTGCCCGGCGCCGCAGACCTGCGTGGCCGGCGGCTGCAGCGCCCCCGACGTGGATCCCCGGCGGCTCGAGCCGTACAGCGCCTCGTGGAACGCGGACGCCGAGCCGGACGCCTGCAAGCCGTCCGGCGGGGGAGCGCCGGTCGTCGCCGTCGGCGAGGGGCAGGCCGACTACTTCCCGCTCGAGGATCTCGACGAGGTCCAGGTGGAGGCGGGACCGCAGGGCGGGTTCCACATCTTCGTCGCCATCCGGCTCAAAAACCTCCGGCGGTCCGGCTCGATCACGGTGGTGAGCGGCCTCGTGCCCGAGCTCGGGTACGCGATCGAGCCGCTCAAGATCATCTTCACCCTGGATCAGGACGAGGGTGGCTTCTGCAAGCTCGCCGGGCTGCGGTTCCGGCTGGACGGGGAGCGGACGATCGACGAGCTGCTCGGGAAGGTCGTGGACGTCGAGGTGACCGTCACCGATACCGACGGGGACACCGGGACCGGCAGGCGCAAGGTGACGCTCTCGCAGACGCTCCTGTAGCGCGCGGCCTCACTCGCGCGCGGCGCGCCAGCGGGTCATCGAGCCGCCGGTGAGCAGGTCGAGGGACGCCTCGGCCTCGATCGCCGCGAGCGTGGCGGTGCGGTGCTCCTCGGGGCTCCGGCCCGGGTCGGCCGAGAGCGCGGCGGCGCGCTGCCAGGCGAAGAGCAGCTCGAGCACGCGCGCCGTGAGCTTCGCCTGCAGCTCGGCGCGCTCGCGGCGGAGGCGCTCCAGGGCGATCTCCTCGTCGGCGAAGAGCAGGCGATCGAGCCGCCAGGTCGCGCGCGCTTCGAGCCAGAGGCTCATGCCGCCGGAGGCGGTCCTCCGCGCCGGATCGTACTCGGTGGGGGCCAGGTTCTCCGCCTCGTCGACGAGGCGCGAGACGCGGAGCCGGAGCTCCGGGAGCAGCGACGACGTCCGGGCGCGCGACGCGATGGCGTCGATGCGCGCCTCGGGATCGAGGAGGCGCGACTGCCGCAGCGCCGCCTCGACGATGGCGCGGGCCATGGCCGGCGTGACCCGGACCGGCAGCGGGAGCGGCGGCTCGACCTCGGCAGGCGGCGCCGCGGGAGGTGCCTCCGGGAGCGCGGGCGCCGGCGCCGCGCGGGGCGGGCTCGGAGGGGCAGGTTTCAGCCGAGGCGCCTCGGGTTCGGCGATGGCGGAGGGCGGGAGCGCGCCGGGGCGCTCGGACAGCCGCTCGAGGGGGATGCTCGCGAGCAGCATGCCGCTGACGGAGCGCTCGCCGCCTTCGAGCCGAGCCAGGCCGAGCTGGAGCGCGACCCAGAGCGGTTGCGCGCGTCCCGGGGACGGCGCCCAGAGCTCGTGGGGCGCGGCGTCGAGGCGGTCCACGCGCGGGTCGAGCGCCGTGGGCTCCTCGTCGAAGGGGAGCTCGGCGCGCGCCTCTGGCGCGGACAGGGCGCAGGCGAGCGCGCCGAGGAGGAAGAGAACGGAGCGGGCGATGGATCGGTGGTTCGTTTGCACCCGAGCTGGGTCGACCACCGCGCACCGCCAGTTGCGTGAGCGGATCGTCCGGCTCGTTCAGCGGTTCCCCGAAGGCGGGCGCGCCCGGGGGGCGAAGCTGCGCCAGAGCTGGGTTCCGCCGCCGAGGGACCGAGCCCGCTCGGCGCCGGTGCGCAGCTCGCTTCCGCCGCCCGGGGAGCGGGCTTGCCCGGCGCCGGCGCGCCGGAGCGCCTCGCTGGCGTGGGGCTGACCGCTGGGCCCCGGCCAGGCGCCCCGGCCGCCCCCCCGGACAAGGTCGCTCGACCCGCCGCGGGTCGCCGCGACCGCCTGCGCGAGCGCCTCCGGGGTCGGCACCCTCCCCGAGGGGAAGCGGGGCGGCCCTTCGCTCGACGGACCGCGGGTCGCCGCGACCGCCTGCGCGAGCGCCTCCGAGGTCGGCGCCGTTCCCGAGGGGAAGCGGGCAGGCCATTCGCTCGGCGGGACGAGCGCCGGTGCTGCAGGGATCGCTGCGCTGGGGCCGGGCGTGACCGCGCCGGGAGCGGGGTCGTCGAGCGGGGCCGGTGCGGCAACGTCGGGAGCGGTCTCGCTGCTCGACACGGGCGCGGGGGCCGCCGTGGCTACGTCGCCGCTCGCGGCCGGTACGGCAGCTTCCGCAGCGGTCTCATGACCCGCGGCCGGCGCGGCAGCCTGCGTGGCGACATCGCTGCCGCCGGCGGGCGCCGCCGCGGCCGCCCCGGTGTTCGCGCGGCTGCGCGCGACCGGCGCGCTCGGCGCCGGTGGAGGTGCGGTCAGGGGATCCGCGCTCGCAGCCTGCGTCGCGGCGGCGGGTCCCCCAGCCTGACCGCTCGCACCTGAAGCTGGCAGCGACGCTCCAGCCACGTCGAGCGTGCCGGACGCCGGGGACAGCGCATCGCCGGCGGCGCCCTCGAGGCGCGGCGGCGCGTCGCTCGTCGGTGCGGTGGGGCCGTCCGCCGGGATCTCGTCCTGCAGCGCCGCCTGTGCGGAAGCTTCAGGCTCCGGCGGGGGCGGCCTCGGCGCGACCGGCAACGGGCGTGGCGCAGCGACCTCGAGGCCCACCGCAAAGGGCTCGAACACGTCGCCGTCGAGCCAGCCCGTGCACATCCGGAGGTGCGCGCCGGCCGGGATGTCGCGCACGAACATGTCGCCGAAGAGCGCGTCGATGGCGAGATCCCGCTGCGCGACCACCGGCCGCTCCCAGCTCGGGAGCACCGCGACCACGCGGATCACGAGCTGGCCTTCCGCGCGGCGAGCGCGCGCCCGCGCGAGCGTCCGGGGACGCACTTCCCAGTAGACGTAGAGCGTCTCCGGATCGACCGCGAGGCCGACGATCTCGTCGACGTCGTACCGCGCGGGCAGCTCCGCGCGCTCGTCCTGCAAGGCCGCAGCCAGGCCGAGGGCCGCGCCCGCGGCGACGCCTTCCGCGATGGCCGCCGGCGCTGGAGCCTCCGCTGGCGAGGGATCGCGCGGCGGGTGCGCCGGGGCGGGGTCGGAAGCGACGGAGACGGGCTCGGGCTGCCGGTCCTGCTCGCCCGCGATGGGGGGCTCGATCGGCTCGCTCGAGCCGGCGTCCCCCGGGGCAGGAGCGCCCGCGGCTTCGACGCCAGCGTCCTTCGCGGCCTCCGTGTCTGCGCCGGCGTCCTCCGCTTCCGCCTCGGCGTCCTCCGCTTCCGCCTCGGCGTCCTCCGTGTCTGCGCCGGCGTCCTCCTCCTCCGCGTACTCCTCCTCCGCCGCGTCCTCCGCGCCCGCGCCTCGCGCTTCCGCGCCCTCTCCCTGCGCGCGCTGCGCCTTCTCGATCAGCCGCTCCCGGAGCCGCCGCGCCTCCTCGTGCTCCGGCTCGCGCGCGAGGAGCTCGTCGAGCACGGCGATGGCGCGGTCCGTATGCCCCTGGGACGCGTAGATCTCGGCAAGCGTCGTGGTGGCCCGCGGCCGCGGCGGGGGCGGCGGCCACGGCTCCAGCTCCGGCTCCGGCGGGGCCTCGCCGCGCAGCGCGCGCGCGGTCTCCGGCATGTGCAGGCCGCGCTCGACAACGCGCGAGAGCAGATCGCGCGCCCGCCCGAGGAAGCCGCGCAGGCGGGCCCGCTCCGGCTCGCCCTGCGCGGTGCGCGCCAGGATCTCGTCGACGAGCTCGGCCTTCGTGAGCACGCGCGGCCGCGGCACCCCGAGCCCCTCGGCGCGCGCTATCAGCTCCTCCCGCGTCAGCCCGTCGAGCTCCCGGCGCTCCATCGCCGGGGACGCTACCACATCCTACGCTCGCCCACGTCGCGCGGCCGCTCAGCGAAAGGCGCCCTCCGCCGCCGGATCCTCGACGAGCGGCGCGAGCCGCGCGCGCGCCGCCTCGGCGTCGCGCGCGATCTGCGCCTTGAGCTCCGGCAGGCCCGAGAACCGCCGCTCCTCGCGCAGCCGGGCGATCAGGTGCACCCGCAGCGCCGCGCCGTAGAGATCCTCGTCGAGGTCGAAGAGGTGCACCTCGAGGTTCGGCCGCGCCTGCCTCGACGGCTCGACCGTCGGCCGGACGCCGAGGTTCGCCACGCCGCGGGCGAGCGCGATCGCCCGGCCCGACGGCGTCACCCGATCGACGAGCGTCGCGTAGACGCCGAACGGCGGGAGCGCCTCCTCGATCTCGTCGAGGTTGCAGGTGGGGAAGCCGATCGTCCGGCCCCGCCGGGCCCCCTGCGCGACGACGCCGGACAGCATGTGCGGGCGCGACAGCATCCGCTCGGCCGACTCGAGATCCCCGCGCGCGAGGGCCGCGCGGACGCGGGTGCTCGACCACGCCCCCTCGGCGTCGCCGACGAGCGGGTGCGACCGCGTCTCGAAGCCGAGATCCTCGCCGAGGCGCCCGAGCGTCGTGAAGTCCCCGGCGCGCCCGTGGCCGAACCGGAAGTTCGCGCCGACAAGGACGACGCGCGCGGCGAGCCGATCGAGCAGCACGCGCCGCACGAACTCCTCCGGCGTCTGGGCCGCGAACGCGCGGTCGAACGTCACCACGTCCACCCGGATTGCCGGCTGCACGCGGCGGATGAGCTCGATCTTGCGCGGCAGCGCCGTCAGCGTCGGCGGCGGGGTGCGGCCAAGGACGCTCGCCGGATGCGGCGCGAACGTGAGCGCCACCGGATCGAGCCCCCGCCGCTCCGCGTCCAGCGCCGCGTCGGCGAGCAGCGCCTGGTGTCCCCGGTGGACGCCGTCGAAGTTGCCGATGATGACGAGGCTGCCCCGCGGCCCGACCGCGGCGCGCCCATCCTGCCCGCCTGCGGCGGCAGCAAAATACTCCACAGCCGCTACCTAACCCGGAGGAGCGCCGAACGAAAAGCCGGCGGACAGCGGAGTCGCCCGGCACGATACGCCTGTACAGCCAAGCGTCCAATGTACAGAGTTGCTTGACGTGTCCATGCCCGACTGATAGAGCCGCGCTCCCATAAATGGGCTGGAGGCGCGCCGTGTTTAAGAGAGTCAGTATCTTCTCCGGCAACGCCAATTTCGCGCTCACCCAGGAAATTTGTCAGGTTCTGGAGCAACCGATGGGGAAGTCGCGTGTGTCGCGCTTCTCCGACGGGGAGACGTTCTGCGTCATCCAGGAGAACGTCCGAGGCGTCGACACCTACGTCGTCCAGCCCACCTGCTCGCCGGTGAACGACAGCGTGATGGAGCTCCTGATCATGGTCGACGCGCTCCGCCGCGCCTCGGCCGGCTCGATCACGGCGGTCATCCCGTACTATGGCTATGCCCGGCAGGACCGGAAGGTCGCGCCGAGGACGCCGATCACGTCGAAGCTTGTCGCCGACCTCATCGTCGCCGCCGGGGTGAACCGGATCGTCGCGCTCGACCTGCACGCCGGGCAGATCCAGGGCTTCTTCAACATCCCGTTCGACCACCTGTACGCGATGCCGGCGCTGCTCGAGCATCATCTCCGCGAGCACTACGGCAAGGACGTGGTCATCGTCTCGCCGGACGCCGGCGGCGTGGAGCGGGCCCGCGCCTACTCGAAGCGCCTCCAGGGCACGCTCGCCATCATCGACAAGCGCCGCGAGCGAGCGAACGAGAGCGAGGTCATGAACATCATCGGCGAGGTGTCCGGCAAGCACTGCCTCATCCTCGACGATCTCATCGACACCGCCGGCACCCTGGTGAACGCCGCCAACGCCCTGATCAAGCAGGGCGCCAGGAGCGTCGCCGCCTGCGCGACGCACCCGGTCCTGTCCGGCCCGGCGGTCGAGCGCATCAAGGACTCCCCCCTCACCGAGGTCGTGGTGACAAACTCGATCCCGCTCTCGGACGAGGCGAGGGCCTCCGGTAAATTCAAGGTCGTCTCGGTGGCACGCCTGCTCGCCGAGGCGATCCGCCGCATCCACCACTCGGACTCGGTGAGCTCGCTCTTCGTCTGACCGGCGGCGCGCGTCCGGCGGCGGGGCGCGCGGGCGCCTCTGTCGCTCCGGTCACCGCGCATTCCCGCGCTCACGCAACAAAATGCGTCGCCCGGCGACGAAGGCTCGACTTTCTCTTCATCGTTTTGCTATAGCGCCGCACCCTACGCCGGAGTGGACCGCACCGCGGGCCTCCGGAACACTTCTGGAGCCGTCGTCATGGAGATCATCAAGCTCAACGCCACGAGGCGCGAGGATAGCGGCAAGAGCGCGTCGAGCCGCCTGCGCCGCGCCGGACAGATTCCCGCCATCGCCTACGGGCGCGAGCTCGCGCCGCAGTCGGTCGCCGTCTCGCCGAAGGCGCTCCTTCAGGTGCTCGGCTCCGACCACGGCAAGAACTCCGTGGTCGAGCTCGCCATCGAGAACGGCGAGACGCTCACCGTCATGGTGCGCGACTACGACTACCACCCGATCTCACGGGAGCTCGTCCACGCCGACTTCATCCAGGTGAAGCTCGATCAGCCCGTCGACGTGCAGATCCCCTTCCGCTGCGTGGGCAAGCCGAAGGGCGTCGTCACCGGCGGCGTCCTCCAGCAGATCTTCCGCACGATCCCGGTGCGGTGCCTGCCCGAGAAGATCCCGTCGTTCATCGAGATCGACGTGACCGAGCTCGACATGGGCGAGTCGTACAAGGCCAGCGGTCTGACGCTGCCCGAGGGCGTGAAGGCCCTGCTCGCCGACGAACAGACGATCGCGGTCGTCAACGCGCCCGAGAAGGCCGGCGCCGAGGAAGAGGCGAAGCCTGCTGCCGGCGCGCCGGCGGCGGCCGCTGCTCCGGCCGGCGCCGCGGCCGCTCCCGCGAAGGGCGCCGCGGCCGCTCCCGCGAAGGGCGGCGACAAGAAGGACAAGAAGTAGCCCCGGCGCGGGAGCGGGCCGCCCCTCGCCTCGACACCACGAGGCGCGCGCGGCCCGCCCTGCCCTGCGCTCCGTCCCCGCGCGTCGTCGCCGGCTCGGCCTGCTTCGATTCCAGGGACTCAGCAAAACCCGCTCGTCATGCTGCTCGTGGTCGGCCTGGGAAATCCGGGCAAAGAATACGTCGCTCACCGGCACAACGTCGGCTTCATGGCCATCGACGCGCTGGCCGACGAGGTCCGGGCCGATCCGTTCCGCGAGAAATTCTCGGGCGTGTACGCGAAAGCAGAGATCGCCGGGCAGCCGGCGATCCTGCTCAAGCCGATGACCTACATGAACGAGTCGGGGCGCAGCGTGCAGCCGGCGATGGCCTTCTTCAAGGTCGCGCCGTCCTCGCTGATCGTGCTCCACGACGAGCTCGATCTGCCCTTCGGCACGGTTCGCCTGAAGGTCGGCGGCGGGCACGCGGGACACAACGGGCTGCGCTCGCTCATCTCGCACTGCGGCACCGGCGACTTCGGGCGCGTCCGCCTCGGCATCGGGCGGCCGCCGGCGGGCTACCGGGGCGAGGTCGCGGACTACGTGCTGTCGGGGTTCGACGCCGTCGAGCGCGCGGGCCTACCCGACTGCTTGAAGCAAGCTGTCCAAAGTGTGCTAGAAGTCGCCGCCCGCGGCTTCGACGCCGCGATGAACGTTCGAAATACCCGGCCCAAGCCGGGCAAGAGGCAGAAGGGCGAAGGGGACGGGTCGGGAGATCCAGCCCCTGCCGCGAAGGGAGAGAGGGATCCCCTCCCCCCGACGCAGAAGTCCTGATCCTCGATGGAGACAGATTGTCGAGCTCGCCGGTGCGTCGCTCGACAGGCTGCTCCTTTCCTCGCTCCGGGGCGTCGCCCCGGGGCCACAGGCCGAGAGGGAAGACCGAAGAATGAGCCGACAGGTAACGGCGCCCGGGCGCGCCAGAGAGTACGAGACCATCTACATCCTGCGACCCGACATCGACGCCGACGGCGCCGAGAAGATCGGGTCGCGCCTCGCCGAGGTCGTCGGACGCGAGTCCGGCCGGCTGACCAAGGTCGAGACGTGGGGGCGCCGCCGCCTCGCGTACGACATCGCCAAGCACCGCCGCGGTGTGTACGTGTACCTGAAGTACCTCGGGGGCGGGAAGGTCGTCTCCGAGATCGAGCGCAACCTGCGCCTCTTCGACGGCGTGCTGAAGTACCAGACGGTGCTCGTGCGCAACGACGTCGAGGCCCAGGACGTCACGATCGCCGACGAGGACGTGAAGTTCGAGCGCCTCGAGCTCACGCCGCTCGAGGACGACCGCGACGATTCGCGCGAGCGTCAGCTCGGCCTGATCGAGCCGGAGCGCCGCATGGATCGGAGCTCCGAGGCGGCCCCGCCGGACGTCGACGAGGCTGAAGAGACCGAGACGGAAGGCGCCGCCGACGAGGAGGAGAGCTGAGCAATGAACGGCCGCAACAGTGACATGGGCCGCAACGGCGGCGGGGACTACGACGATCGCGACTTCGGTCGCACGCCCGACCTGAACGCGGACGCCCCGGGGCGCCGCCGTACGGGCCGGAAGCGCGTCTGCCGCTACTGCGCGGACAAGGCGTTGATCATCGACTACAAGGACCCGCAGGCGCTCAAGTACTTCATCTCCGAGCGTGGCAAGGTCGTCCCGCGCCGCATCAGCGGCAACTGCGCGCGCCACCAGCGCAAGGTGACCCTCTCGATCAAGCGCGCGCGCAACATCGCGCTCTTGCCGTTCACCGTGACGGCGTAGGAGGTCGATCATGGCAACCCACATCCATGTGGTCCTCACGGAGGACCTCCACAACGTCGGCAAGAGCGGCGAGCTCGTGAAGGTTCGCCCCGGTTTTGCGCGCAACTACCTCATCCCGCGCGGCCTCGCGATCGGCGCCACCGCCGAGAACGTGTCCCGGATCGAGCACGAGAAGCGGGTCGCGGAGTCGCGGGCCGCCAAGACGCGCGCCGAGGGGGAGCAGCTCGCGGGCAAGCTCAACCAGGTGAAGCTCACCATCAGCCGCCCGGTCGGCGAGGGCAACAAGCTGTACGGCTCGGTCACGGCGCGCGACATCGAAGAGGCGCTCGCCGCGCAGGGCTTCAGCGTCGACCGGCGCCGCATCGAGACCGACACGATCAAGACGCTCGGGGCCCACGCCGTCGTGATCCGCCTCGCCCCGTCCATCACGGCGTCGGTCGAGGTCACGGTCGCCGCCAAGTAGCGCCCGGAAGCGCGGCTCGCCCGCGCTTCCACCTCGCCCGCAAAGCGCGGCTCGCCCGCGCTTCCACCTCGTCCGCAAAGCGCGGCTCGCCCGCGCTCCCGCCGCCCACGGCCGCCTCACCCGCGCTTCCGCCTCACCCACGCCCGCGCGA
>JAICEP010000025.1 GCA_025924095.1 Sorangium sp. | reverse complement strand
GTAGGTAGGTGCGCACATGCGGATGGCCCCGGCGATAGCCGCGGGCGCGCATGGAGGGCACCGCGGCCTGGATGGCGGCGAAGGCGCCGTCGATGTTGTCGTGGAGGGTGTCTTGCCACTCGGCGAGCGGGATGTCCTCGAAGCGCGGCGCTTCCCAGGGCAGGTGCTCGCTCCAGCGGACCGCGTTGTTGACGAGGACATCGAGCTGCCCGAAGCGCGCCAGGGTGGCCGCGACCACCGTCTTGACCGACTCGATCGACCCGAGGTCGAGCTCCAGCGCGAGCGCCTCGCCGCCTCGCCGCTCGATCTCCTGGACGACCTCGGCGGCCTTCTCCCGCTCGCTCCGGTAGGTGAGCGCCACGCGGGCCCCCTCGGCCGCGAGCTGCAACGCCACCTCCTTACCGATCCCCTGCGAGCCGCCGGTCACCAGCGCAGCTCTCTTCTCCAGCCCCAGCTTCATGCGACACCTCGCTTTCAACTGGAGGGTATAGAAAGTGGAATAAAATTCCAAAATAAATTGGAAGAATCCTCCAGTTGGGCCGGCTGGTCAGCGGCGCGTGGCTGGGGTAGGGGAGGGGCCATGGCCGTGGCTCGACAGAACGGCGTGGCCCGCCGGGAGGCGCTGCTGGACGCGGCGCTCCGCTGCTTCGAGCAGCGGGGCCTGCTGCGCACCGGCATCGAGGACGTCCGCAAGGAGGCGGGCGCGAGCCCTTCGAGCGTGTACCACCTGTTCGAGGACTTTCCGGCGCTGGTGTCGGCGCTGCTCGAGCGGACCTTCGAGCGGCTGCTGGGGTACGTGACCGCGCGCGTGCTCGCCGCCAGGACGGCGCGCTCGGCGGTGCGGACGCTGGTGGAGGCGCATCTGGCCTGGGTGTTCGACCACGAGGCCGAGGCGCGCTTCATGTACCAGGCGCTCGCGCTGGAGCTGGACGGGCATCACCGCGCCGCGCTCCGGGACACCAAGGCGCGGCTCAAGGCGGAGGTGATGGCGCACCTGGCGGAGCTCGGCGTCTTCTCGGGGGCGCGCTCGTCCGAGGTGATGGTCGACGTCGTGCTGCTCGGCCCGGCGCACCAGGCCTGCCGCTCCTATCTCTCCGCGCCCGGCGCCGTGGACCCCAGGTGGATGAAGGCGACCCTGCCCGACCTCGCGTGCGGAGCGCTGGCCAGGGTCGAGCCGGCGCGCCGGGCGGCGCGAACAGGGCAGCGCGCCGATGGCATGGAGCCGCGTCAGCAAGCTGGAGGGGGAAGGAAGAGCAAACCGAGTCGAGGATGACGATGGCCCGAGGGGGGCACGTCATCCGTTGTACTCGCGCAGCGCCGTGCCCCTGGCGCGGGCCAGCATGGCGAACGCGCGGCGCTCCGCCTCCCAGAGGATTCGCTCCTCGTCGAGCGTGAGGAGCTCACGGTCCTTCATGACGAGCCGGCCCGCGATGATGGAGTGGCGAATATCGCTGGATCTCGCCGAGTACACGATGTTGCCGACGAGGCTGTTGCGAGGGCGGAGGTGAGGGCGGTGGAAATCGAAGAGGATGATGTCGGCGGCGGCGCCGGGGGCGATGACGCCGCTCGCCTCGAAGCCCAGGGCCCGCGCGCCGTTCCGCGAGGCCAGGCGGAGCACGGCGTCGCCGGGCAGGGCCTCGGCGTCGCGCAGGTGCGCCTTCTGCAACAGGGCCGCGAGCTGCGCCTCCTCGAGCATGTCGAGGTTGTTGTTCGAGCCGGGGCCGTCGGTGCCGAGCGCCACGTTCACGCCGCGGGCGAGGAGCGAGGGGACGGGCGTCACCCCCATCCCGAGCTTCATGTGGCAGCCGGGGCATTGCGCGACGCTCACGCCGCGGCCGGCGAGGATCGCTGTGTCCTCCTCGGTCACAGCGATGCAATGGGCGGCGAGCTTCTGGCCGGGGACGTCGAGGAGGCCGAGCGCGTCGAGGAGCGCGGGGGGCGTCTTCCCGTGGCGCTTCCGCGATGCCTCGACCTGCTCGTCGCTCTCGGAGAGGTGGATATGGATGCCCAGGCCCTCCTTGCGCGCCGTCTCGCCGACGCTCTTGAGGAACTCGGGCGGACAGGTATAGGGCGCGTGCGGGCCGAGGCACGTCTTGATCCGACCGCCGGCCGCGCCCTGAAAGCGCCGGGCAAAATCCACGGCCCCGGAGAGATCCGTCCCGACCTCGCTGGAGAGGCCGAAGACGCACCAGGCGAGGAGCGCTTTCAGGCCGCTCTTCTCGACGACGTCGGCGACACGGTGCATATGAAAATAGTGATCCGCGAAGCCGACCGTGCCGCTCCGGATCATCTCGGCCGCGGCAAGATAGGCGCCCCATTCGACGTCGTCTGCGGTGAGGGCGCGCTCCGCGACCCATATCTTCTCATTGAACCAGCGGTCGAGCGGCAGGTCATCTCCGAAGCCGCGCACGAACGTCATGGCCGCGTGCGTGTGCGCGTTCCAGAGGCCGGGCAGGGCGACCAGATCGGTGCCGTCGAGCACCTCGCCGGCGAGGAAGCCGGGGGGCGCCTGGCCAACGGCGAGGATCGCACCGCCTTCGATCGCGATATCGACGCCGCGGAGCACATCGCCCGCGTCGTTGAGGGTGATCACATCGGCAGCCTTGATCAGGATCGACGGCATGGTGCTTTAAATCACTCTTTGCGCGAGGGCTCAAGGCCCGCGCCGGCCACGTGAGCCTGTCGAGGTCTGATCCGTGGGCTCATGCCGTCGAGCACCGGGGGTGCGGCGTCCGGGACGTAGATGTGCCCCACGATCGTCGCGTCCGGATCCATCGAGCTCCGATCTCGATTTCCGGGCGCGCGGGGGCGATCCTGTGCACCCGAGCGCCGCTGGAGAGGGGCTTTACCGCGCGCGCGTGCTGTGATGCAGTCACGCCGTGACCGCACCGAGCCAACCCAGGGCGCCCGAGGGCGATCTCGCCACGTTCCAGCGCGAGCGCATCACGCACGATGGGGAGACGCGCGATGTGGTTCGAAAAGGGAAGGGCCCCGCGGTCCTCGTGCTGACCGAGATGCCGGGCATCTCTCCCCAGGTGCTCGGGTTCGCGGACCGGGTCGTGGCGCTCGGCTGCACGGCCGTGCTGCCCGACCTCTTCGGGATCGCTGGCCGCGACCCCGTGCGACCCAGGCTCGCGGGCGTGCTCTACGGCCTCTCGACGATGGCCAAGGCCTGCATCAGCAAGGAGTTCACCTGCTTCGCGGCGGGGCGCTCCTCGCCGGTCGTCGACTGGCTCCGGGCCCTCGCCGCGTCGGAGCACGAGCGCTGCGGCGGGCCGGGCGTGGGCGTCGTGGGGATGTGCTTCACCGGCGGGTTCGCGCTGGCCATGGCCGCCGACGCTCGGGTGCTGGCGCCTGTCATGTCGCAGCCCTCGCTCCCGTTCGCGCTCACGAAGAGCCGGCGGCGATCCGTCGACTGCGATCCTGCGACCCTCGACGCGGTGGCGCAGCGCTGCGACCGAGAGGGCCTCCGGGTGCTGGGGCTCCGCTTCAAGGACGATCCCCTGGTGCCGGCGGAGCGGTTCCAGTTCCTTCGCGAGCGCCTCGGCGACGGGTTCGTCGCCGTGGAGCTGGAGCAAGCCGACGGGCACCCCGAAGGGCCCCTCAGGAAGCATCACTCGGTGCTCACCGGCGCGTTGATCGACGCGCCGGGCGAGCCGACGCGCGCCGCGCTCGACCGGGTCCTTCAGCTCTTTCGCGACAAGCTGCTGGTCACTTCGATGAACGCCTGAACGACGTGGGCGTCGGCGACGCGCTCGCCCCAGGGCGGGTCGGCGGGCTCGAGCACGACGGGCACTCTCCTCGTGACGCGTGGTCACGCACAGCAAGAAAACGACGCAGTCGGGGCGATTCGGGTGAAGGACGACCGAGGTTGCCGGCATCCACCAGCCAACCGTCAGGTTTTCATGCGGGCCAGTCTCTCGCGACGGTTCGTATCTCGCACGCTGGGAGAGGAAATTCATGAGACAGCCGTATCTTGCTTTGGTGAAATTATTCTGTGTCACGGCAATGGCCATGGCCTCGTCGGCGTGCGGCGGCGACGGGGGGCCCGATTCCGAGCCGGAGCTCGACCTCGAGCGCTCGGATGTGGAGGCGCCGCTCCAGGGAAGCGCCGCGAGCGGGAGCTGCCCGCTGCTCGACGGTCCACACGCGTACAGCGAGCTCAAGGGCCCGCTCGAGAATCTGCCGGTCGACTGCGTCCCCAGCTGGACCGAGGCGCAGCTGAGCGATGGATTTGCCGCGATCCGTGACACGCGGCATCCGGAGCTCGCCTTACCGGCGCAACCCGGGTTTCCGCGGCGGATTCCCTGGCTCGATCCTGAGAACGGCTGCGAGGAGCGGGCCCCGGCGGCGGCCTACTTCCTCCACCAGTGGGACTATCCGACGCCCTGGTTTGCCAGGGTGACCGGGGATCTGACCTTGCAGACCGAGAACGAGCCGGACGGAGAGGTGTCGTGGAGCGGCCACGTTGCGCCCGTGGTCCGGGTCGGCGGGCAGCTCATGGTCCTCGACCCTGCCATCGAGCCGGCTGGGCCTCTCCCGATCGCGGCGTGGCTCTCTCGGTTCGTCGCCGGCGAGGCCGACATGGCGGTGTGCCGCGATCACGCTCTCGGGGACGGGTGTTTCGCGGCCGAGCCCGTGGCGCCGTCGCTTCCCAGCATGGCGTCCGACTACGAAGGAATACGCATCCGGCTGGTCTCCGAATGGCGCGTTCAGGAGCTCCTCGGACGCGACCCGTACCGCTCCCTCGGCGACTGCCCGCCGTGGGTCACCACCTGCCCGCCCGAGCCCGCGCCCGATCCGAACCTCCCGCCGACCCTCCAGCGGTTCGCGTCGGACCGGACCGACATGCCCGTCTGGTATCCCATCTACGTCATCGGAGACAACTTCGTCCCGGGCTTGACGACCGTGCGCATCACCGGGAACGGTATCGACGAGCTGGCTCCCATCTCCGAGATCAACAAGCGCAGGATCCTGATCGAGCAGGAGTATCCGTTCGGCGTCTACCAGGTGACGGCGTCGAACGGAGCGCACGCCAGCCCGCCCCTGTCCCTGACGATCGAGTGATCCGGAGGACCAGGCACGTCACCGCCCGAAGAACGACACCTGCTGGAATCGCAGGCCGGCCAGGATCTGCTCCACCCGCGTGTCGGACAGCGACCCGATCCGTTCCCCCAGGCGGGCCTTGTCGACCGAAGAGATCTGCGACACGACCACGACGCTCTGCCTGGGGAGGTCCCCTTCGCCCACGTCGAGCAGGACATTCCCCGGCTCGTTCGCCCGGTGCAAGTTCGACGTCAGCGCGCACACGACCACGGTCGTGATGCGCGAGTGGTTGAAGAGGTCGTCCTGGACCACCACGTGGGGATGGGAGTAGCTCGGGGCAGGCCCTCGCGAGTCATCTGGCCCTATCCAGAACACGTCCCCGCGGTTGATCTTCACTGGACGAGTGTCCGCGGGTTCTTCTGCGCTCGCCGTCATGTGCGCTCGTGAACTTGGCCTGAAGAATGCGGCGTTGCAAGAATTATGAGCCTGCCGGCCGATGCCGGCGGGCTGCTATCAGAGGCACTCGACGAGGCCGTCGTACAGCGACCTGTCCGTTCCGGGGAGCGCGGCGTCGATCGCCCGATCCATCGGCGCCGAGAGCGCCTTCACGAGGTCGACCACGGCGGTCTCCGGGGCGACGGGCATCTCGCAGAGGAAGACCCTGGCGTCCACCTCCACATCGCCCGTGGAAGGGAAAACCTCCTCGTTGCTCGCCGCGAAGACCCACACGCAGCTGCCTATCGTCCCGGCGTGCTCCTCGACGGAGCAACGGAATCGAAGCGGCTCGTAGTTGCTGTACTCGCCTTCGCAGAAGGTGTCGCCGCACACGGCGTCGAAGTCGTCGTCCAGAACGCGGAGCAGCCCGTACCAGGCGTCGATCTCGGCCGCGCTCGTGAAGTACGACCCGGCGTCGACGAAGCGCTTCGCGCCGGTCGAGCCGGCCGGAGCCCCCGCACCGTCTTGCTGCGGAGCGGTGCTCTCCGGCCGCGGCAGGGCGGCGCCTTGCGCGGCAGAGCAGGCGAGCGCGAGAACAGGGAGAAGCAGGAACAGGGAGCGATGAGAGCGATGAACCAACATGCGTGCCTCCATCCGAGCGCGACGCGCGGCGCCGGCTCGAGCTATCACGCCGCGTCCGGGCCTTTGCGCTGTCCCGCAACGGCGAGGCCAGCGCGAGGTCGGCCCTCGCGGCGTTTCGATAGGCACTCTTTGCGAGCGGCGTGCCGCGGCTTTTTTGCCGGATCTCGCGGCCCTCGTCGCGCCCCGGGACCTGGCGGCCGCCACGCGTTCCGCCAGTCCCGCCAGCTCGCCGCGATCCGATCGTTGCTCCGGCTGATCTTCATCGCCCCCTTCCCGCGCTCACGGCGCGCCCGCCACATCGACCACGAAGCGCTCGCCGTCGACCCGGGTCGCCACCGGCCGGCCGGCGAGCCGCGCGGCCACGCGCGCGTGGGCCTCCGGCAGCTTGGCTGCGAGCGCCGCCGCCGATGACGCTCTGCCCGGCGCCGGTGGAGCTTTGAAGGGAATCTCGTCTCTGGGCATGAACGATCCTCACGAGTCCGGGAACAGAGCTCCGAAAACGAGCGGTGCTCTCCAATCGACGTGCCGATGCCTGGCGGCGAGAGCCGACGGCGCGCGGCGTCGATCCGGGGACGCCCGCGCACGACAGGAGCCGATCATGAAATCTCTGCACCATCGCTTCATTTCTCCGGGAACGCCGGTCGCCGGCGCAGCAGCGACGCGCTTCCGACGCGTGTTCTCGACGGTCCTCGTCTCCGCGCTGCTCGGATCCTCGGCCCTGCTCGCGGGCTGCTCCGACGGCGGCGGGGCGCCGGCAAGCACGGACGCCGGCAGCGGCGCCGGAGGCGGCGGCGCCCAGAGCGGCGCGGGCGGAGACGAAAGCGGCGGCGGCGGCGAAGACGCCGGCAGCGGCGGTGGCGGAGGCAGCCCGTCGGGCGAGTGCACCGGTGACGCCACGCTCGAGGCCAACACCGACCCCGATGATCCCCTGCAGCAGGGCGCGGACCGCCTGGCGAGCGACGACAAGTTCCCCGCCGTCCTGGTGGCCGTCCGTGATCTCGACGGGCGCACGCGTCACTACACCGCCGGTGTCGCCGATCTCGAGACCCAGGCGAAGGTGCCTGTCGACGGGCAGGTGCGCATCGGGAGCAACAGCAAGCCCTTCACTGCCGTGGTCGTCCTGCAGCTCGTCGGCGAGGGCAAGGTCGACCTCGACGCGCCGATCGAGACGTACCTGCCGGATCTCGTCCGCGGCGAAGGCATCGACGGCCGCGAGATCACGGTGCGGCAGCTGCTGCAGCACACAAGCGGGCTGCCCGATTTCGTCGGGCTGCTCCTGGGCGAAGACGTCTTCAAGGCCCTGCACACCTACGTCCAGCCCCGCGCTCTGATCGACCTGGCGCTGACGCTGCCGGGGAAGGCCCCCGGCACCGAATGGGCGTACAGCAACACAAACTACATCCTCGCCGGCTTGCTCGTCGAGCACGTCACCGGCCGCCCGCTGAACGAGGAGATCACGACCCGGGTCATCGAGCGCATCGGGCTGCGCCACACCTATGTGCCCGACGCAGGCGAGCAGGGCATCCGGGAGTGCCATCCAAGGGGCTATCACGCGCCGCTCGGCGAGCCGCTGCGCGACGTCACCGAGCTGGACCCGTCGATCGCAGGGGCCTCCGGCAACATGATCTCCACCCCGAGCGACATGAACCGTTTCTTCACCGCCCTGCTCGGCGGCGAGCTCCTCGATCCGGCGCAGCTCGAGGAGATGCGCGCCACCGTCGACGCTTCCAGCATGTGGCCCGGCAACGAGTACGGTCTCGGCCTGAGCAGCAGCCCGCTGAGCTGCGGCGGCCTCGTCTGGGGCCACGGCGGCGACATCTTCGGCTACGAGACAAGCGGCGGCGTCACCGAGGACGGCCGCGCCGTCACCGTCGCGGTCACGGCGCTGCCCTCCGCCCTGCCCAGCGTGCAAACCATCGAGCAGGTTTACGCCGCCTACGAGAACGTCCTCGCCCTCGTCGACGCCGCGCTGTGCGAGTGAGCCCCGGGCGCGCCGTCGCGCCGGTGGGCACGAGAGCCGTGCTGGCAGCAGCCACAGCCGCGCTTCGAAGAGAAAATCGTCTCGATGCATGAACGAACCTCGCGAGTCCGGGAACAGAGTCACGAACACGAACGGAGCTCTCCAACCGACGCAGTGATGCCCGCCGGCGCGAGCCGACGGCGCGCGGCGGTGACCCGAGGGCGCCCGCACACGACCAGGAGCCGATCATGAATTCCCTGCACCCTCCCTTCACTTCTCCGAGAACGCATGTTGCCGGCGCAGCTACGATGCGCTTGCGAAGCGTCCTCTCGATGGTCCTTGTCTCGCTGCTCGGCTCCTCGGCCCTGCTCGCGGGCTGCTCCGACGGCGGCGGGGCGCCGGCGAGCACCGAGGCCGGCAGCGGCGGCGGGGATGGCGGCAGCGGCGGCGGGGATGGCGGCAGCGGCGGCGAGGACGCCGGCAGCGGCGGCGAGGACGCCGGCAGCGGCGGCGGCGGCGATGGGGGCGGCGATGGCGGCGGCGACGCCGGCAGCGGCGGCGGCGACCCGTGGGGCGAGTGCACCGACGAGTCCACGAACGGCGCCAACACCGACCCGGACGACCCCGTGCAGCAGGCCGTGGATCGCCTGGGCGACGGCAAGTACCCCGCCGTCCTGGCCACCGTCCGTGACGTCGACGGGAAACTCCGTCACTACGCCGCCGGTGTCCGCGATCTGGAGACCCAGGCGAAGGTGCCTGTCGACGGGCTTGTCCGCATCGGCAGCAACAGCAAGACGTTCACCGCCGTGGTCGTCCTGCAGCTCGTCGGCGAGGGCAAGGTCGACCTCGACGCGCCGGTCGAGACGTACCTGCCGGACCTGGTCCGCGGCGAGGGCATCGACGGCCGCGAGATCACGGTGCGGCAGCTGCTACAGCACACAAGCGGGCTGGCCGACTACGACGATGTGCTCCTCGCCGGCGGCGTCTTCCCGGTGCAGCACACCTACCTGGATCCCTACGCTCTGCTCGACATGGGGCTGTCGCAGCCGGGGAAGGCCCCCGGCTCCGAATGGGCGTACAGCAACACAAACTACGTCCTCGCCGGCCTGATCATCGAGAAGGTCACCGGCCGCCCGCTGAACGAGGAGATCACGAAGCGGATCATCGAGCGCATCGGGCTGCGCAGCACCTATCTCCCCGGCGTCGGCGAGCAGAGCATGAAAGGGTGCCATCTCAAGGGCTACCACACGGACGTGCCCCTCGAACCGCTGCAGGACATCACCGAGCTGGACACGTCCTGGGGATGGGCCGCAGGACAGGTGATCGGGAGCCCGAGCGACCTCAACCGCTTCTATCTCGCCCTCTTCGGCGGCGAGCTCCTCGAACCGGCGCAGCTCGAGGAGCTGCGCACCACCGTCGACGCCGCCATGTGGCCCGGCGCCCGGTACGGCCTCGGCGTGGTCAGCACCCCGCTCAGCTGCGGCGGCCTCGTCTGGGGACACGGCGGCGACATCCCCGGCTACCATACCCGCGGCGGTGTCACCGACGACGGCCGCGCCATCACCGTCGCCGTCACGGTGCTGCCGTACTTCCTGTACGGCGAAGAGGCCGCCGATCAGGCCTACCTCGACATCCTCGCCCTCGTCGACACCGCCCTTTGCGAGTGAGCCCGCGGGGGCGCTCTTGCGCCTCTCCGGCGGCGGGAAGCGCGCGGACCGCGCCGCGCCTCAGGCCCTTCGAGACGCGCGCGGCGCGATGACATACCCCTTGCGTCCCAGCGCGTGCCGGAACCCGGCCTCCAGGTCCCGGTGCGTGGTGAGGTTGCCGAGATCGAGGCCGAGGTCGATCACGGTGCGGGCGATGCTGGGCGAGGCGCCGACGACGCTGCACTCGGCCCCGAGGAGCCCCGCGGCGCGCGTGGCCTGGATCAGGTGGTTCGCCACCGCGGTGTCGACCGAGGTGACGCCGGTGATATCGATGATGACGAACTCGGCATGGTGCCGCTCGATCGCGCCGACGAGCGACTCCATGAGCTGAGCGCCGCGGGAGCTATCCATCTGGCCGACGAGCGGAACGACGAGGATGCCCGGGTGGATGGGGATGCTCGGCGTCGAGAGCTCCTGGATGAGATCGAGGAGCCGCCGCTGGGTCTCGAGGAGGATCGCCTCGTGGCGCTTGGCGTCCTCGATCTTCTTGCGCTCGGTGATGTCCTCGCCGAGCCCGAGGAGATAGCGACCCTTGCCCTTCGAGTCCTTCATGGGGATCCACCGGGAGTGGCAGATGCGCTCCCCGAGGCGCGCCGAGGGCATGCGGAGCTCGGGGATCTCGACCGGCACGCCCCCCGCCAGGACGGCGCGGCTCTCGGCGTCGATCTTGTCGGCCACCTCCTGCGGCAAGTAGTCAGCGATGCGCTTGCCGATCAGGTCCTCTCGCGCGTGGCCATGAAACTCCTCGAACTTCTTGTTCACCCGCACGTAGCGGAGCTCCGCTTCTTCCTTGACAAAGAGGATGAGCGGGAGGTTCTCGACGATGCCGTCGAGGAGGATGCGCGTGCGCTCGAGCGACTCCTCCGTCGCCCGGCGCTCGGTGATGTCGTCGTAGATCACGGCGAGGCCCCGATCTCCCACGGGAAACGACCAGGTCGTGATGACGCGCGAGCCCGCCTCCGGGGGGAGGACCACCTCGTCCTCGGCGGTGCCGCCGCTGCGGATCAGCTCCGCCAGGCGCTGAGGAATGCCGAACTGACGCAGGCTGGGCGCGCTCTCGTCCACGGTCCGGCCGAGGATCTCCGCCATGGGCCTGGTGGCCAGCCGCGCGGAGGCCGGGTTCATGTAGACGTAGCGAAGCGACCGGTCATCTGCGGGGATCTCGAGGGAGAGGAACGTGCAGCCGAGCTGCATCGTCTCGATCACCTGCGCGCAGCGGCGCTGGTGCTCCCGCGCGCGGCGCTCGTCCCGATCGATGAAGCGGAGCAGCGCGCCGCGGCCGCCGCCGATCGTGCAGGAGAGCCCGCGGAGCGCCCAGCGCGGCGCGCCGGAGCCCTCGCCCGGGAGGTCGCTCTCGCCCCGGTCGCTCTCGCCCGAGAGCAGCGCCTGGAGCCAGGCGAGGTCGACGGCCGCGGGCGCGGGCGGCAAGAGCACGCGATCGCCCTCCGGTGACAGCGGCAGCATCGGCGCCCCGGGCCCCGCGAGGAGCCGCTCGAGCTGCTCGTTCTTGCACCGGACGGCGCCGCGCGCGTCGATGACGAGCGCGGGGTCGTCCAGGGTCTCGACGAGCAACCGCGGATCGAGCCACACCCTCTCTTCTTTGTCTTCAGCTGCCGTATTCACGAACCCACCCCGGTGAGCCTTCCGCGTGAGCCGATCGCGGCCCGCTGTCCTGGAGGGTCACACCGAGGGCATCATCGCTCCGTTCGTGAATTTCTGCACTCCCTGGCGAGCATCTCCGCCGAAAAGACGGAGCGGGCGTCGCGTCTGGCGCCACCGTCACCACCTCCGCTGGCGCCGAGGTCGGCAGGAGCGCGCCGCCGACCGACATGGTTGTCTGTGGGGGCCACGACGAGCGGCACGACGTGCGGTTTATCCCAGATTCGAGCTCATCGCTCCCGGGCCACGCCCCCTTCGGTCGCGCCGCCGGAGCCCCAGGGACGCCGCGAGCAGCGCTGTCAGCACGAGGGCATTCCCGGACGGAGCGCGGCTCGCCGAGCGGCAGCTACAGCCGGCTGGGTCGCTCGATTCCCCGCCGGAGGTCCCCCCAGACGTCTGCGCGGGCGGCGCTGAGCCTGAGGAAGCCCCACCCGTACCCACCGTGGACCCTCCGCCGGAGCCGGAGCCGGAGCCGGAGCCGGCGCCGGCGCCACCGCCACCGCCGCTGCCGCTGACGGCGCCACCGCCGCTGGTGCTTCCAACCGTGCCAGCCCCGCCGGCTCCCCCGCCCCCGATGGGCGAGAATTGCCAGGAGTTCACGTTGAAGAGGTACGACTCGCCACCGGTGAAGACCAGATAAAGATCGTGCACGCCGGTGGCGCCGTCGACCCCACACGACGTATCACTCCATGCCTGCCAGCCCCCCGTCGCTTCGACCGCGCAGGTACCCACGAGCGTGCCGTCGGGCGCATCCAGGTGGAGCTCGATGCTGCCTCCCTCCGCGGCGCTCGCGACGCGCGCGCTGAAGCTCTCCGCCCCTTCGCCGAAGTCGACCCCACGGAGACGCACCCAGTCTCCGTCGTGGATGCTGGCGAGGTCCATCCCGCCCTCCTCGCAGGGCTCGGTCTCGATGCCGCTCTGTGCGTTGAAGGTCTCGGCCTCGACGCGCGCGTACGGGTCGAGGTGCCCGACCTGCTTGAGCCCGTCCGTCGTGTAGGTCACTGGCACGATCGAGCCGTCGGCTTTGTAGGTGAGCGACTCGAGCGCGATGTTCCGGCGATAGCCTGTGGGCTCTCCGGCGTCGGTGGCGACGGAGCGATTGTGGTAGGCGTGGTACCAGGAGCCGCCAAACTCGAAGATCGCCGCGTGGTTGTTGTCGCCGTTGTTCTTCGGCGGCTGCGCCCCCACCGTGCCACCGTACGTGAAGCCGGACGTGGGGCTCTTGCTCGTGAGGTAGTCGATCCGTATGCCGTTGGCGGGGTTCGTCGAGTACGACAGATAGTAGACGCCGTCGCGCTTGTGCATCCAGGAGGCCTCGAAGAAGTACGGGACCGTGAGCCCGATGGCCGTGCCCGAGACGCTCACCATGTCGTCGTTCAGCCTGATGATGCGCGCGTTCTGCTCGCCGTTGCCGCCGAAGTAGAGGTACGCTTGGCCGTCGTCGTCGACGAAGACGCCCGGATCGAAGAGCCACATGTTGGGGCCCGAGGCGCCGGGGGTGCTCGAGGTGATCAGGGCGCTGCCCTTCGCGTCCTTGAACGGTCCGGTCGGGCTGGCGCTCGAGGCGACGCCGATATTCGACCCGCCATTGCCGAAGTACATGTAGATGGTGCCGTTGCGCTCCGTGAGCGCCGGGGCCCAGGAGAGGTTCGCCCAGGCGCCGTCACGGGGCATGCGCATCACTTCCCCGTGATCGGTCCAGTTCTTCAGGTCGCTGCTCGAGACGGCCACGATCGAAGCCATCTTGTAGCCGTCGTCCGAACCGTCCTCCTTGACGCTGTCGTCGTCGTTCGAGCAGTAGAGGTAGAGGCGCCCGTCGTGCACCAGCGAGGCCGGGTCGGCGAGGTAGCGGTGCGAGGCGATGGGGTAATCGGCCAGCGCGGAAGGGCTCGCGAAGAGCCCGGCCAGGACGAGCGCGCCCCCGCGCCATGCCGCTGTCGACAATTTTCGTGAGGAATGCATGTTCACCTGATCGCTCGGGGTCCGGAGCGAAATCGCGAGAGCTCGCGCGGTCTCAAGACAAAACGGAAGGACGCCCTCCCGGGCCAAATGTGAACGTTCACATGTCGGGTGTCAACTGCAATCAGCCGGCCAGCGCCACCCGCGCGCGGGCGGCGCACCCGGTCCCGGGCCGGCGCTCAGCCCTTCTTGCGCGGCGCCTTGAGCGACAGCTTGAGCAGCACGTCGTCGCGGATCAGGTCGTCCTGCTTGCCCGGATAGACGATCCCGAAGTCCTTCCGGTTGATCACGAACTCGGCGTTGCCCGACACCGCATCGGCGCCCTCGGCGACGGTCGCGGGGAAGGTGATGGTCTTCTTCACCCCGTGCAGATCGAGCTCGCCGGTGATCGTGTGCGTCGCGCCGTTCTCGCCGCCGGCCTTGATCTGGCTCGAGGTGAAGGTCGCCTTCGGGAACTTCTCGACATCGAAGAAGTCCGGCGACTTGAGGTGGCCGTCGAGCTTCTCCGCGTCGGACTTCACCGACGCCGTGTCGGCCTCGATGCTGAGCTTGCCGCCCTCGGCCTTGCCGCCGGCGAGCGTGATCGAGCCCGAGATCTTCTCGAACTTGCCCTCGTGCTTGCCGGTGACCTTCGAGCCGACGAAGCCGATGGTGGACGCGGCCGCGTCGAGGGGCAGCGCCTCGGCGGGGCCGGAGGGCGCGGCCGCCTGCGCCTGCGCCGGCGCGGCGGCCGAGACGGTCGCCTTGGGCTTGTCCTTCGTCGGATCCTCGCAGCCCGCGAGCGAGAGCACGAGGGCGGCGGGGAGCACGAGGCGAGCAATACGGGACGTGATCATGAGAGACATTCTCCTTGTCGGTCAGCCAAACTGCACAGAACGCTTCGTGAACGTGCCATAGGCGAGCCCCGTGATGGGGAACTCCACCGGCTCGCTCACGTCGATCGACGCCCCGAGGGCGGCGACCACCGGTACGAAATGCTCGTGCGTCGGGAGCGCCATCTTCACCCCCGGCGCGCGCCTGCGGTAATCGAGCAGCGCGTCGACGTCCCGGCGCGCCAGCACCTCGGCGCACCACGCGTCGAACTCCGTGGCCCAGGGCTGCGTGACCGCATCGCCGCGCCAGTCTGCCGCGCGCAGATTATGAGTCAAGAAACCGCTGCCGATCACGAGCACCCCCTCGTCGCGCAGCGGCGCGAGCGCTCGCCCCATCTCGAGGAGCGGGGCTGGAGAAAGCGTCGGCAGCGAGACCTGGAGCACGGGGATGTCCGCGTCCGGGACCATGGCGACGAGCGGCACATAGGCCCCGTGATCGAGGCCCCGGCGCGGATCCTCCGCGACCGGCCCGAGGGGGCCGAGCAGCTCCCGGACGCGCCGCGCGAGCGCGGGGGCGCCCGGCGCGGGGTAGGTCACGCGGTAGTGCTTCTCGGGGAAATTATAGAAGTCGTACACGAGGGGCACGGTCTCGGTGGCGCCGAGGGTGACCGGCGCGTCGACCCAGTGGGCCGAGAGCATCAAGATCGCCCGCGGGCGCGGCATCGCCTGCGCCCAGGCGCCGAGCTCGGCCATCCACGCGCGATCGTCGAGCAGGAAGGGAGAGCCGTGCGCGAGGAAGATGGCCGGCATGCGCCCCGCGTGAGCCTGGTTCCGGGTCTCGGACATGGTACCTCTCTCGGTCGCGCCCGACGTCGACGTGGCGCCCGATGTCGAAGCCGAGCTCGATGTCCCCGGCGTCGAGGACCGGCACGCGCCCGCGATGGGCGCGGCCCCGCCCGCGACAAGAAGGAGCCTCAAAGCAGCCCGGCGATCCATGGGCTCACCCTAGGACGTTTCCAGGAATGGTACAATGTCCCCACAATGAAACGCCAGGTTGTCAAAAAGGAAACCATCGACGCGGATCTGCTCGATCTGCGGGCCTTTTGCCTGGTCGTCGATCTCGGGTCGATCACGGCGGCCGCGAGGACGCTGGGGGAGACCAAGGGCAGCGTCAGCCGCCGCATCACCCGCCTGGAGCACGCGCTCGGGGTGGAGCTGCTCCGGCGCAGCCCGCGGCTCGTGCAGGCGACCGAGGACGGCCTCGCCTACCGGATGCGGGTGGGCCGGGCGCTCGAGCTGCTGGAGGACGCGAACGCGGCGGTGCAGCAGGCGCGCGCCAGTCCGAGCGGGCACCTCCGGGTGACGGCGCCGTTCGATCTCGGGCTGAGCCTCCTGGCGCCGCTCTCGGCGGGCTTCGCCGAGCGCTACCCCGAGATCTCGCTGGAGATGCTCCTCACCGAGGCCCTCCTCGACTTCGACGCCCACCAGATCGACGTGGCCCTGCGCGCGACCGCGAGCCTCCCGGACTCGTCGCTCATCGCCCACAGGCTCCAGCACATCGAGCTCGGGCTGTTCGCGGCGCCGGCCTACCTTCGCAAGCACGGGCCCGTGCGCACGCCCGAGGACCTCGCGGGGCACCGGCTGCTCCTCGCCCAGACCGCGCGCGGGCACGCGACGATCGCGCTGCAGCCGCGCCCGGGTGCGCCCGGCGAGCGCGCCGAGCTCCGGGTGCGCGCGGCGATCGCGGCGTCCGATTACTCTTTCTGCCGCGAGGTCGCGCTGGCCGGGGCCGGGATCGCGCTCGTCCCCGCGGTCAACGTGCGGGGCGATCTCGAGGCGAAGCGGCTCGTCCCCGTGCTCAAGGACCACGCGATCGACGGCGGCGCCCCCCTCTACCTCGTGCACCCGGGGACGCGCTTCCTGCCGTCGAAGACCCGCGCCTTCCGCGACTACCTGCTCGACGCCTTCGGCGTCCAGGGGCGGCGCGAGGCCTCCGCCACAGCGCGATAGCGGGCCGGCCCCTCCTCGCTCCCGGCCGGAGGGAGAGAGCGCCTCCCGGCCTCCCGGACGCGGGCCGTGCTCGCGTCCGAGCAGCGGATCACCACCGGCTGTTGCTGGGGAAGCAGCGCATCCGCAGATCCGCCGCCGGGCGCCGCGCGGCGGTGGGCGCGGACCCAGGGACGGTCGCCGCCGGATAGCGGCCCGCACGGCGGCATGGGTGTTGCTGCGCAGGTCGCGTACCGAGGTCCATCTGCGCACGTTCATCGACAGCAAAGGCTTTCTTCTGGTGCTCGCCGCCGCGCTGCTCGCCCTGTCCGGGTGCAAGCGCGAGCGCGGCGCGAGCGCCGGTCCACGGCTCGCCCTGGACGCCCCGATCCCGGCCGAGTTCCCGCGCGAGACGCGGCTCAGCATCGGTGATCCGAGCGCGCAGAAGCAACTCCAGCTCTCCGGCGACATCGACAGGCTGCCGTTCCGCGTCGACTGGCAGAACATCAGCGGCGGGCCGCAGACCATCGAGGCGTTCCGCGCCGGCGTCCTCGACGCGGGCTCGGTCGGCGACACGCCGCCCATTCACGCCACCTTCACCGGGGTCGACATCAAGATCATCGCCGTGCTGGTGCGGGAAAATCCCATCTACGAGCTGGCGACGGCGCCGGGAGTGCGGCTCGCGTCGGTCCAGGACCTCCGCGGCAAGAAGATCGCCTATTCGCCGGGGCAGGCGCAGGGCGCGCTCGTCCTGCGCGCGCTGAGGAAGGCCGGGCTGTCGCCGCAGGACGTCACCCTCGTCCAGCTCGGCAGCCCCGAGTTCAGAGAGGCGCTCGCCGGTCGCCAGGTCGACGTCGCGCCGCTGTCCGGCGTCACCCTGCTGCGCTACCTCAACGAGTACCGCGCCGACGGCGCCTCGTCGATCTCGCACGGGGTCCGCGACAACCTCAGCTTCCTTCACGTGCGCACCGAGGCGCTCCAGGACGCCCACAAGGCGGCGGCGCTGTTCGAATACGCCAGGTGGCGCGCCAGGGCCCAGCTGTGGGCCCACGCGCACCCGGAGCCGTGGATCGAGGCGTATTACGTCAAGGACCAGGGCCTCACCGCCGCGGAGGGGCGCTTCCTCGTCGAGAGCACGAGCAAGCCGCAGTATCCGGGCGACTGGACCGACACGATCGCGCTGACCCAGGAGACCGTCGACCTGCTCGCCGAGGCCTCCGGTCAGAAGCGCTTCGAGGCCACGACGATCTTCGACCGCCGATTCCAGACGATCGGGGCGGAGGTGGCCAGCGCCGCCCAGGGCGCCGAACCGACCGACCGGCCGGCGACGGCCGACAGGAGCACTCCATGACGACCACACTGCCCACGAGGGCCATCTCGCCGCGCGTCGCCACGCGAGCCGCCTCGCTGCGCGTCGCCGGCGGCCCGGATCTCACCGCGACCGCGGATATCCACGGCTCGCTCGTCGGCGCGCTCGCGCGCCCGGCCGGCGGCGGCCCGGTCGCCCGCCGCCGCTCGCGGCGCCGCCTGGGCCCGGGCCGGCGCATCCCGTACGGCGCGGCGCTCGGCCCGGCGCTGCTGCTCGTCGCCTGGGGTCTCGCCTCGGCGACCGGCGTGCTCGACGCGCGCGTGCTGTCCGCGCCGTGGACCGTGGTGACCACGGCCAGCGACCTGATCGCCGACGGGCGGCTGCTGTCCAACCTGCTCACGTCGGCGCAGCGGGCCTTCCTCGGGCTCGCCCTCGGCGTCGGCCTGGGCACCGTCCTGGCCCTGCTCTCCGGGCTGACCCGCGTCGGCGAGGCGCTCGTGGACGGGCCGGTGCAGCTCAAGCGCGCCATCCCGACGCTCGCGCTCATCCCGCTGCTGATCCTCTGGTTCGGCATCGGCGAGGAGATGAAGGTGCTCACCATCGCCCTCGGCGTCGTCATCCCGGTCTACGTCCACACCCACGCCGCGCTGCGCACCATCGACGCGCGCTACGTGGAGCTGGCCGAGACGGTCCGCCTCTCCAGGTGGCAGTTCGTCCAGAAGGTGGCCTTGCCGGGGGCGCTGCCGGGCTTCCTCATGGGTGTCCGGCTGGCGGTCACCGGCGCGTGGCTCGCGCTCGTGGTGGTCGAGCAGATCAACGCCACGAGCGGCATCGGTTACATGATGTCGCTGGCCCGCTCTTACGGTCAGACCGAGATCATCCTCCTCGGCCTCGTCGTGTATGGCCTGTTCGGCCTGGCCTCCGACGCGGCCGTCCGGCTCATCGAGAGAAGGACCCTGTCATGGCGTCGTATCCTGGCCGGCTGACCGCGCCGCCGCCCACGGTGAGGATCCGCGGCCTGACCCGCCGCTTCGGCGCCCGCACGGTCCTCGACGACGTCGACCTCACGATCCAGCGGGGCGAGTTCGTCGCGCTGCTCGGCCGCAGCGGCTCGGGCAAGAGCACCCTGCTGCGGGCGATCGCCGAGCTCGACTACGACGTGACCGGCTCGGGCGAGCTGCACATGCCCGAGAACCGCGCGGTCGTGTTCCAGGACACGCGGCTCCTGCCGTGGGCGCGGGTGCTCGACAACGTGATCCTGGGGCTCGACCTGCCCGACGCCGTGGCGCGGGGCGAGGCCGCGCTCGCCGAGGTCGGGCTCGCCGGGCGGGAGCGCGCGTGGCCCGTCGAGCTGTCCGGCGGCGAGCAGCAGCGGGTCGCGCTGGCGCGGTCGCTCGTGCGCGACCCGGAGCTCGTGCTGGCCGACGAGCCGTTCGGCGCGCTCGACGCGCTGACCCGGATGCGCATGCACGATCTCCTGCGCGAGCTGTGCGCGCGGCACCGCCCCGCCGTGCTGCTCGTCACCCACGACGTCGACGAGGCGATCACGCTCGCCGACCGGGTGCTCGTGCTCGTCGACGGCCGCATCGCCGAGGAGCAGCGGATCGAGCTGCCGGCCCCGCGCCCGCTCCGCGACCCCCGATTCCTCGCTCACCGCGAGTCGCTGCTGGCCGCGCTGGGCGTGGCGACGGCAGCGGCCTCCACCGAAGACACCGACTCGAGCTCTGAACTGGAAGGAAGTGCCCCGTGACCCATCGGCCCGGACGACTGCATCTCAACGCGTTTCTCATGAGCGTAGGCCACCATGAGGCCTCGTGGCGCTTGCCGGAGAGCGACCCGTTCGCGAACACGAACATCGCGCATTTCAAGCACCTCGCCCGCGTCGCGGAGCGGGGCAAGCTCGACTCCCTCTTCCTCGCCGACAGCCCGGTGCTCTGGAACAACGTCGGCCGCAGGCCGGCCGGGACGCTCGAGCCGACGGTGCTGCTCGCGGCGCTGGCGGGCGTGACCGAGCACATCGGGCTGATCGCCACCGCCTCGACCACGTACAACGAGCCGTTCAACCTGGCCCGGAGGTTCGCGTCGCTGGATCACCTCAGCGGGGGGCGGGCCGGGTGGAACATCGTCACGACCGCCGGCGTGGACGCGGCGCGCAACTTCAACCTGGACGAGCTGCCGGCGCACAGCGACAGGTATGCGCGGGCGGCCGAGTTCATCGACGTGTCGCTGAAGCTGTGGGACAGCTGGGACGACGACGCGCTGCTCGGCGACAAGGAGAACGGCGTCTGGGGCGACGACGGGAAGATCTATCCGGCGCAGCACGCGGGCCGGCACTTCAAGGTCGGCGGCGCGCTCAACGTGCCGCGCCCGCCGCAGGGCTATCCGCTGCTCGTGCAGGCCGGCTCGTCGGAGGACGGCAAGGAGCTGGCGGCGCGGTACGCCGAGGCGGTGTTCACGGCGCAGCAGACGCTGGAGGACGGGCAGCAGTTCTATACCGATCTGAAGGCGCGCGTCCGGGCGCTGGGCCGCGACCCGGAGTCGATCAAGATCTTGCCGGGCATCGTGCCCGTGATCGGCGCCACCGAGGCCGAGGCGCACGCGCTCGACGCCGAGCTCGACCGGCTCATCAAGCCGGAGTACGCGAAGCGCCAGCTCGCGCAGACGCTGCGGGTGAAGCCGGAGGACCTCGACCTCGACGCCGAGCTGCCAGGGGATCTCCCGAGCGAGGATCAGATCGAGGGGGCCAAGAGCCGTTACACGCTGATCGTGACCCTGGCCCGGCGGGAGCGGCTGACGGTGCGCCAGCTCATCGGCCGGCTCGGCGGCGGCCGCGGGCACCGGACGTTCGCCGGCACGCCCGAGCAGGTGGCGGACGCGATCCAGCACTGGTGGGACCAGGGCGCGGCCGACGGCTTCAACATCATGCCGCCGGTGCTGCCGTCGGGGCTCGAGGCGTTCGTCGACCACGTGGTGCCGATCCTGCAGCGTCGTGGTCTGTTCCGGACCGAATACGAGGGCAAGACGCTGCGCGACAACTACGGGCTGTCGCGGCCGGTGAACCGCAACCACGGTCAGGAGCTCGTCGAGGCGGCAGAGTGAGCGGCGCACCCGCCGCGCGGCGACAGCTGCGCTCGACGCGTTCCTGAGGACGATCCGCCGTTACCTTGCGGCGGTCGCGCCGGTCTCGGCGAGCCACGCCTCGACGTCCTCGGCGAGCTCGCGCGGGGCGTTCACCGAGGTCACGTGCACAGACTCATGGAGTAGAAGGCGAAAGCTCATGTCGGGGGGTCGTCGTGATCGTGCGACGTCCGGCGGCGCACCGTTCCGTGAATTCCGCG